>NZ_BCBO01000099.1:0-6930 GCF_001320835.1 Pseudomonas sp. NBRC 111138
CAGTTCGGTGATGTAGAACACCGCCAGGCCCCAGCCGACATCGGGGTTGCGGAAACAGCGTGCGCGGTTGTTGAGGTAGGCGATTTCCTCGGGCATCGTCGAGAGCGCCTCGAAATCGGCATTCAGGCCCACGGCGGCAAGCAGCTTGGCTAACAGGCGGGGGTGGGAGCGCCGCTCGTCTTCTTCGCCCAACTCGCCGTAGAGATAACGCGCCAGGGCGGCCGCCTCGTCCACATCAGTCAGGTTGACCAGCAGGTCGGCGGCATCCCGGTACAGGCGGTACGTGCGGAACCATTGATGGCGCAAAAACACCTGCAGTTGCTCGCGAGAGGCTTTGCCTTCAAACACATACTGCGACATCGGATGGTTTTCCCGCGACTGCGCGGCAATCTGCTCTTCCAGGCGTTGCTGGAAACCGGCCTCGGACAAGGGTGATGCCAGGTCGGCTGACGGCATGAAACGCTCTTGTACGCTATAGACGGCATTGGCCAGCCAGCGCCGGGTCGAGGCGGTGGCCACGTCATCGCTCAGCGACAGGATGTACAGCAATTGCTGGCACTGCGCTGCATTCGCGGCGTCGCCACGTTGGCCGGTCTCGCACAGGGCGCGCAGCATATTGGCAGCAATTTCGATGCGATTGAACGTCGCGTCCGGCTTCAAGGCTTCCGCCAACAGACGGGCTTCGGCCGTGTGAATATTCTGCAATTGCGGCAGGGAAAAATTACGTGGGCTCATCATGTGCTCCATTATTTTTGTTTTCGGATCGCAGGTCGTTCAGGCAGACAGGCGTTGGGCCTGCATCTGCTGCCACAGGCTGTCGAAGTAGGCTTTGTTGATTTCGAAGTGGCGCTTGAGTGCGCGCATGAACGTGCGCTGAAAGCCCTCCTCGCTGGCGAACTTGGCAATCAGTGCCCACATTTCCTCGGTGTCGATCTCATCCTGGGTGCCATGCAAACGGTGGAATTCGCTGGGCTGCTCTGGAACGTCGAGGCGCTGCAACAGCTCGTAGATGCGCCGATGGTTGACGCAACTGACAGACTCCACCGCATACAGCAGCGCAAGGCCCCAGGCGACATCCGTGTGGCGCACACAGCGAATACGATTATTCAGGTAGGCCTTTTCCAGCGGATGCAGCGCGGGAAAGTCGATGGCCAGCGGAATATCGAAATACTCCATCAGATGGGCGAGCATCGCCGGGTGCGAACGCTCCGGTGTCTCAGCCCCTGCTTCGCCGTACAGGTTGCGGTAAAACACCGAGGCGTCCTCGATGGCTTCGAAGCGAAAAGCCAGTTCGGCCAGCAGGCTGTAGAAGTTGTAGGAACGGGTCCAGTGATGCTCCAGGAAGAAGCGCACATCCTGCACCGGCGGCGTACCTTGGAACAGGTGTACCGACATCGGGTGGTTGACCCGGCTGCGTGCGGCGATTTCAGCGTCGACCTGTTGACGGAACTCCTCCACCGGCAACGCGGTGAAGCCCGGCACGTCGGCGGCGAACTCATCTTCGACGCGGTAGACCTCGCTGGCCATCCAGCGCCGGGTCGGCTCGGTGCGCGGGTCACCTGGAATGTGAAGTTGCAGCAGGGCTGACTGGTAGTGCGCGTAGGCGCCAGCGTCTCCCGCCAGGCCTTGCCGAGTCAGTGCGAGCAGCGCTTCCAGCGCGCGGATGACCTGGGTGTAGTTGGCGCCGGGTTCCAAGGCATTCGTCATCAGCCGCGAGGCGGTGGTGAACAGATCGGAATCCGAGCGTTGTTGCAGGGTAGCAGTATCCATTGATAACCCCTGAATCTTGTTTTTGTGGTGGGACATACTCGGAAAAAAGCCTAAAGGTTCCCGTAGTGGCAAGGTCAACACCTGTAGGAAAATTCTTTCAAGGCTTGGCGATGGGAGGTGATGGCGTCAGGGCGGAGCCCCAATTAGCCGTTACCGCAGGAATGGATATGTACACGATCCAACTGTATCGGCTGTCAGGCCGTCTTCGCAGGCAAGCCAGCTCCCACAGTTAGATCGCGGTGCGTCAGTTAGATCAGCGTCGGCTGTCAGTCCGTCACGGGAGCAAGCTCACTCGCCACAGGTCCAGCGTCGCACCAAAGTTGTGTAGTTACCTATGGTCGTCGCCGGCGAGCCAGCGCCCACAGTTGGATCGGGGTGCCAGGTAGATAGGGTCGGTCATCAGACCAACGCCCTGCGCTCAAGCACAAAGCGCGGCAACTGATCCCCAGGCAGTGCCTTGCTGAAATACCAGCCCTGGATAAACAACTCAGGCCCGTTACTCAAAAAGGCCAATTGCTCAGCCGTCTCGACCCCTTCCACTACCACGCCCAGGTCCAGGGCCTCGCAGAAGCGCAACATACCGGTGAGCACCTGGGCGCCTTTAGGGTCGTGCTGGGCAACCACAAAACTGCGGTCGATCTTGATGAAATCCACAGGAAACTGATGCAGATAGCTCAACGCAGAAAACCCAGTGCCAAAATCATCCAGATAGACCTTGGCCCCCATGGCTTGCAACTTCTGGATGGTCTGGCGGGTGGCCGGGATGTCGCTGACCAGCGCGTCTTCGGTAATTTCCACTGAAACTTGCCCACGGGCCTGGCCAAGAATTTCCACCAGGCGGTCGCCATAGGCGGCGTCCTTTAGTGTGGTACTGGAAATATTGATGGTCATCGGCAGTTCAAAACCCATCTTCTGCCATTTCTGATACTGGCGCACGGCCTGGGATGCCACCCACACATCCACGTCCGGCATCAGCCTGGCGTGCGCCAGCCATTGCAGGAACTCCCACGGCGAATGCACCGTGCCCTGGCTGTCCCGGGCGCGCATCAGCGCCTCGCACCCGGTGCACAAACCGGTGCGGGTGGAGACCTGGGGTTGAAACTCAAGATAGAACTCGTAATCGCTGATCTGCTGGATGCGGTTCAACTCAGCCGCCTGGCGGGCCAATGTCTGGTGGGTGGCCAGCACCGGGTCGAACTCTAGCAGACGGCCTTTTTCCTCAAGGCCGCGAAAGGTCATGTCCAAAGATTTGAGATACACCGTGCCGCCATCGCTGGACTGGCGATGAATCGCTCTCACGTAGGGCGCATACACCAGCGTCCCGGCCCCCAGCAGAACGATCTGCAACACCACCGCCGCCACGTCGCCGTGGGTGCTGAGGTATGCATTGAGCAGCACCGGGGCGGTAAACGGCACGCTGGCCACCGCCGGCGACACCCAGCCCAGTTGTACCACCATCAAAGCCACCATCGCGTTGAACGCCGGTACCAGTAGAAACGGTATAAACAGGCGCGGGTTGAGGATGATCGGCAAACCGAACAACAGCACCTCGCTCACATTGAATAACGACAACGGCAAACTCGCTACCGCCAGCAAGCGCATGGACTGGCTTTTGGAAAACAGCAGGATCGCCAGCAGTAGGCATAAGGTTGCCCCCGAACCACCGATAAACGCAAAACTGCCCAGCAAGCCGTTATTGAGCAAGTACAGCACCGGCTCCCCCGCCGCCAACGCTGCGCCATTGAGCGCCACGGCCTGGTCCAGGGCATCGAATAGCGGCTGCATGGCATACACGCCGTGAATGCCGAAGAACCACAGCAGCGAATTCATCAGTGTCACAAACAACCCGCTGCCGTAAGGCGTCTGCAACGCATCAAGCACCTGCGGACCCTGGATTTGCGCCACATGGGGTATCAACAGCAGCAACGACAACACCGTCACCAACGACAAGGCCGTGAGTGCGCCGGGTATCACCATGTTGATGGTGCCCTTGAGGTTATGGCCGACCAGGTCTTGGTTGACCAGGCGTGTCCAGCGAAAGCGGTGCAGCCAGGCAATGGCAGGCACATTGATCAAGGGCGAAGCAATGGCAATAAACAGCAGGAACGTGGCCGAAGCACGCGGGTAATCACGCAGCACGAAGGTGGCGACCACCACATGGGCCAGGCACAGGAAGGCAACCGGCAGCTGTGGCAGACGGTGTTGAATCGCCAACATATAACCGATGGAGGCCGCGACCAGCAGTGGGATCACCGAACTGATCTGTTTATGCAACCCCGCCAGGAAACTCACCACTTGGGGATCGAACCCCAGCGCCAGGGCGCATTCGGACAGAATCAGGAAGCCGGCGGACACCAACAGGCACGGCAGAATCCACAGCAGCCCCTCACGAATCGCACGCAACGACTCCGTGCTGGCCAGGACCGCCAGGCGCTGGGTCAGGAAAAGTTTGAACAGGGTGTGCGCCATGGGCCGTCCTCTGCCTGTCACCGACTGCCGCTGAAGATCAGCGGCCGGAAACACCGCTAACGCTACACGCCCTGATAGCCGAAGCGAAAGCCTTTATCCCCGCCCCAGCCCGGCTTTTTACCAGTGAATGCCTGGCTGCTAGACTAAATCCCTACAGATTTATCGAACTTTCTGACTTGAATCATCCCCTAAGGCTGTCTGAGTCGGTATCATCCGCACGGTTTGTGCGTGTTAAACGATGTTACAACCTGTCTGATAATGGGTACGCACTCAGGGAATCTTGCCTGGAACGACAACAGGCCAAAGGAGAGAACCTCACTATGCAAGACAAGCGCTCAAGTAACATGCGTCCTCTATTCGTCACCATTGTGCTGTGGTTGTGCAGCGTGGTGTTGCTGTTTGTGATCAAGAACGTCATTGAATTGTTTACCGGGCCTGTGGCTGAAACCTGGGTAGACCTGACGCTGGTGCTGATCGCCTATCTGATGTTTTTCTTGCTGGCGCCGTTGCAGAACTGGATGCGACGCAGGTCGCGCAAGCGTGCCCGCCATCACCTCAACGCACGCACGTCCGATAGCAGCTCTCATCCTTCTCGTTAAGGTGTCTATCTGTGTCGACGCCTAACGATACTTATCAGCTTGCACTGGACAGATTTCTGCGCGAACAACCGCAGGTCGCTGCCGAGCTGGACAGTCTTAACCCGCTGGTAGCCCAGGCCAGGGGCGAAACCCTGGCGCAGTATCGCGCTGAACGCCTGCATGAGGCTTTCGAGGCACACGCTGAACAGCAACAGCTGTTCGCCTGGGAATTGACCCTCAAGCTGACGGCCGATTCCACCGAAGTCTTCGAGGCCCAGCGCCGTGAAGTGCATAAAGAAGTCGCACAGATGGCGGGCATGGACTGGCTGGAGTACTGCCAGTTGCACGGCTTGGCCGTTTGACCTCTTCCCTACAAGCGCCAGCGTGGCCGGTTGCGCCCCATGACTTGGCGCAACTCGGCGACCGTTATGCTTCGGTGCTGCGGGTCCACCGCGAGCGCAGCCTGTAACGCCGCCCAGCAATGCCTGGGCAACTGCGCAGGCCGGGACAGCCGGTCCATTGCGCAACGTTCGCCAACGCGCTTGCCATGGGCCAGTTCGTATAGGATGCAGGCCACGCCGTACAAGTCGGCGGCCGCGGTCAACGCCCCGCCGGCCAACAGTTCCGGGGCTGCGTAGGCAGGTGTCCAGGCATTGAAACGACTGCGGCTGACACTCGGCAAACCCACCCCAGCCTGCCCGGCGGCATGGCCCAGCCCAAAGTCGAACAAGCGCACGCCCTCCTCGCCCACCATGACATTGGCTGGTTTGACGTCACCGTGCAGCACGTTTTGCTGGTGGGTGTAGACCAAGGCATCCAGCAACTGCACGGCGATGGGTTGCAGTTCGCGCCAGGGCAACCCATAAGGGCATTCCAGCAGCAGACGGTCCAGGGTCAGCCCCTGCAACAACTCCATGGTGAAGAACGCGACCTGGCTGTGTGTGTCGACTTCGAACGAGAACGTCCGTACCACGCGGTCGTGCCGAAGGCTGCGGGTCAACGCAAACTCGTTGTACAACAACACATGCGCATCGGGACATTGGGAAATGGATTCGTCCACCAGCTTGAGCGCCACGTTCGAACAGCGCTCGCCTAATTGCTCGTGCAGCAGGTCGCGCGCACGGTACACAACGCCCATACCCCCTCTGCCCAAGACATGCTCAAGGTGATAACGCCCAACCAGCAGACGCAAGGCTTGTGGCGACGCGCTCAAGGCTGCACGACAACCGCGGTCAGGTCATCATGTACCGGCCTGCGCAACGCCCCTGCAAATAGCCGTTCCACTGCCTGCTGGGGCGTTTGCATACTCAACGCTCGTCCCAGGTCCACATGGCTGAGGGCCTGATACAAACCATCACTGCATAATAAAAATACATCCCCTGGGCGGGTACTGAGTTCCAATGCCTCAAGGTGCAACCGCGAACCCGCGCCCACGGCTCGGGTCAAGGCCCTGGCATCGGGGTAGGCCTGGGCTTGCGCGGCACTGAGGTGACGCTCGTCCATGAGCCGCTGCAGCAACGAATGGTCCTTCGACAATTGGTAGAGACTCTGCCCGCGCCATAGATAGCAGCGACTGTCTCCCGCCCAGAGACAAGCCGCCCGGCCTTTCTCCAGCAGCAGTGCAACTACGGTACTGCCCATCGTCGCGTCAGCAGGTGCACCAGGTTCTATCCATGCACGCCTCAACCCTTGGTTGACGCCCTGCAAACAACTGCGAACGGCCTGGATACGCTGATCGAGGTTGCCCTGAGCCGACACGGCTGCCAACTGCCTGATTACCCATTGGCTGGCGAAATCCCCGTTGCGATACCCGCCCATGCCATCCGCAACCGCCCAGCAGCTGCGGCGCGGGTCGTCCAGGAATGCATCCTCGTTGCGCAGCCGCGCCTGCCCCTGCTGTGTACGACCAGCGCTGCGCCAGGGGGCTGCCATCTTCACAGTTGCTCCGACAAGCGAAAGGTGCGCCACGTATCCACATCAAACGGGACAGGCGTGCGTTGGCTGGTCAGCAGGTAATTGACGCGCAGGCCGGCGAGGTCTGCCTTGAAAACCTGAGCATTTTGCCCACTGGCGGGTTCTCTCTGCAGCTGGTCCAGAAACCGGAACAGTGACA
>NZ_BCBO01000100.1:0-16100 GCF_001320835.1 Pseudomonas sp. NBRC 111138
TCTTCTCGATTCCCAAGGGTCGCTGCTCGGTGCCTTTCTCCAGGACGAGACTGCTGCGCCCATTGTCTGCATCGGTGGGCCAACGGAACGCCACGGGCACGATGGGACCGTGGCGATATTCCAATTGCTGGTCACCCACGCGCAGAATCGCACGACTGATCGATGGGTCCAGGCTGTAGGGCGCCACGGTAAACCGCACAGATAACTCCTCCGTGTCCTCGGTAAAAAAACCGCGGCGTATGGCCTGGGTTTTTGTCAATTGCTCCAACAGCGAACGCGAAACCGGCAAGCTCTGGCCATCCAGCCCACGCAATCGGTAGCGAGTGCCGTCGACACTGATGAAAGGCCGCAGGTAGTTCTCATAAAAGCGCGCCATCACCCCTCGTGGCTTGAAGAACTCCTGAAAATCATGAAGGGCTACGTCATTGCTCGCGTTGGCATGGAACGGGTAACGTCGTCCAATTGCCTTGGCGTAAGGGCTACGCACATCGCTCTGATAGCGTTGGTTGACGTGCACATAGGCCTGCTCCAGCAAATGCCGCCAACTCTCGTCGGCCAGGCCCTCAAGCCAGCCGGCAACGGGTAGCGGCAGACGCGCAGCGGCATCACGCAGGCTACCCAGCACATCCTGCTGCCCCTCCATACGCTGCCGGGCACGCAGGAAGGCTGCCTGCTCGGGTGCGCTGTCACGGTTCAATGCCGTCAGTTGCAAGTGCAGTTCATCCAACTGACGCAAAGCCTGGGTCAACTCTGCTCCGGGGTTGTTCTGCTCATCCAGCAATTGATGCAAAGGCTCGAATTTTTGTTGCAACGCCCGCCGCGCAGCATCAGCAAAAGCCACTGGCCCAGCCACCAGCGCCGCCTTGGCCACGTCTGCGGGATGTTGCACTACTTTATCGAGCAGCTCATGACCTGGCAGCAAACGCGTGTTTTCACGCAGCTGTTGCAACAACCGAATCAAAGGGGACTGGGCCGAAGTCAGGCTCATGAGTTGCTCGGCGTCCTGGCGTAGGCTGTCGGTCTCTTGCAGCGTGATACGGCCGAGAACATCGCTCCAGGCATCGGCATATTCACTGAAATAGCGCTGTTGCAATTGCGCCATCAGCCGACTCAAATCTTGATGGCCCAGGTCGGCACCCTCACCGAGCACCCAGTTATCCCGGGCAATGGTGTCAACCAACCGTGGGCCCTGCGTCTCAAAGTACTGCAGATACCTTTTGGTATAGAAACCCGGTACGGAGGGGGCGATACCAGCGAATACATTGCCCTCGGCCAAGCGCAAGGGTTCCAGGTCGCGAGCTTGTTCGCGCAGTACCCGATACACCACGTCGGCCAATGACTCGCCCCTCAGTGCTTCGCGAGCCTGAGCCACCCGTTCCTCGTTGAGCGGCCCGACAAACGGGCGCTCAAGCAGCCGCGCAAAGTGATCAGTCAGGCGCTTCTGTGTCGACATGTCCCCGGCAAAACGCTCCGACCAGAGGCTCGCCATATGTTGTGCCAGCCAAGCAGTCTCACGGCGCTCGCGCAAGTTGAGCATCAAATACGCGCGCAGATTGACCAATAGCCGGTCCCGATCTCCCAGGCTGGCATATACCTGCTCGTCCAGTTGGGCGGTTATCCAACGCAGCAATTGCTGGTGCAGTGCCTGCTCATAGGCGTGTTCGACACTGGGCCGACTCAGCTCGCCCTGATACAGCCCAACGTGCTCGACCAGGCGCACATCTGCCGACCTGGGAAAAACCCGGGTCGCCGCCAGCCGCGTATCCAACAGCGCCAACAGCGCCGTGCTGTCATCGCTGGCTTGCGAGCCAAGCGGCGGGAGAGCTACCAGTGCCGCCAACTGCGCCAGTCGTTGATGGTTGACGGCATAACTGTGCCACCACAGCCCGCCGACACCGCCAATAACCAAGGCTACGGCCATCGCTTGCAACCCCTGGCGCCAACGGATTCGCTGTCGTTCCTCGGCCTGCAAGCCAGCGAGGTCGGCTTCGGCAAAGATTGCCTGGCTGAACAGGCCCTGCACAAATCGCGGGTGCCGGCCATCGGCGCAGGTCAGGAAAATCCCTCGCAGACCATTGATGGGTTGGTAGCGATGAGAGGAAAACGCCATTTCAGCGAACAGATTCACGCGTTCACCTATTCGTGCCACCTGCTGGGGGAATCCCAGCATCAGCCCCCGGCGCTCGACATTGCGCTCCTGGTGCAATCGCCCGATCAGCTCACTATTCAAGCGCTGTAACAATCGCTCGACGGCCCGGCGAACCTGCGTAGTGTCAGTATCCTCGACATGGGCGTCCAAGTGCTGCCCAAGCAAGCTGTCAGCACTCTCTGCGTGGGGCAGGTCGAAGAACTCAGCGAATCCCGACAACCGATCGGCCTGGGTCAAAACCAGGTAGATCGGCACATCCACATGCAACGTCTGCTGAATCTCCTGCAAACGTGAGTGCACACGGCGTGCGTGATGATCCAGGTCGTACTCGTTGATGCTCAACAACGTGTCGACCGACAGCGTCACCACTACACCATTCAGCGGACGCACTCGGCGCCGCCATCTGAGCAGATTGAGCAGGGTTGCCCAACCTGCGGCATCCACTGAGCTGTCAGGCTGGGTAAGGTAGCGCCCCGGCGTGTCGACGAGTATGCCTGCGGCGGCAAAGTACCATTCACAATGAGTGCTACTGCCCATTGGTCGCCCTTGGGCAGGGTCGAGCGCCAACGGCAAGCCGGCGGCAGCCAGTAACTGCGTTTTGCCACTGCCCGGCTCGCCGATCAACAGGTACCACGGCAGATCATGGCGCCACCGTGCGTTATGCACGCCATAATGGCTGGATGTTTTCAGCAGATGCACAGCGTTTTTGAATCGAACGCTTACCTGACGGCGCTCATCCTCGACCCACTTCAACGGCTGCTCACGCGGGGGCCTTTGGCGCCTGGTAGCACTACCAGTATCCGTAAGCGCTATCACCAGCCCCCACAGTAAAAACACGATGCTGATGGTAAGCAGGCGAGCAGTCGTCCCCTGCCAGATACGATAGTCATCCACTGCCAACAGCGGCCCTAAAAACCACACGAGTGCCGCACAGGAAAGCGCCAGCAGAAGGCTCCAAACCCAAACCCTGCCCAGCACGGCGCCCATCCTCTTGAAGAATGCGCTCATTCATTGCTCCAGCGTTTACAAGGGCGTACGAATCAGGTCCGACGCCGAGAATTGAAGGGGTTGCAGTGCATTCGATCGTTCCTTGCTCAGTACCCAGGCAAATCCTGTATACAGAGCCAACAAACAGCTCAGGGTGAATGCCACACACCAGGTGACGGGAATGACACGGATCCGCTTGTGCGGGTCCTTCCCCTGTATGGCAGGCAGTAGCGGCGCCTTCAGCGGTTCCCCACGTACATGCCTGATCTGGCGATACAAGGCATCACGAACAGCCTCAAGTTGTGACGCGCCCCGCTCCATGACCCGGTATTTGCCCTCGAACCCCAAAGATAGACACAGGTACAAAAGCTCCAGCATCGCCAGGTGCTTGAGGGGGTCGCGCGACAGCCGCTCCAGCAGTTGGAAAACTTTTTCGCCCCCGAAGGTTTCGTTATGAAAGCGGCTCAACAGGCTCTTTTTCGACCACTCGCTCTGCGCCCCCCACGGAGTTATCAAGACCGCCTCGTCAATCACACTGCACAACACATAACGCGCCGATATTATCTGGCTGCTTTCCACGCCGCCCTGCAAAGCGTGGGTTTCAAATTGATTGACAGCCAACGACAACCGCTCGTTGAGCGTGTCCCAACTTTCACGGCCAGAGCAGCGCCTGAGCCCTACAACCTCGGACAATACCGCCCAGGCTGCGTCGACTATAGGGTTGAGCCCAACCTGGAAGCTTTGCGTATCGAGCCTGAGGCCGGCGTAGATCATCCGATCTTCCAACTGCTCATAACGCGGCGGCGACGGGAAGTCCGTTAATGGTCCTTGGGCAGGCCCATGACTTTCCCGGTCAAGCAAGACGGTTTTTTCATCTTGAGTGCATTCACTTTCCATGGCGTTCAATTCCTGATGGCCCAGAAGTCAAGTTCAAGCCCGGTGAACTCACCTCCTACGTGGAAAGCGAAACCACCTGACTGCTCCAGTTGTGCGATATCACGAGCGCTCATATCGAGCATGAAGTAGGTCTTGCCGGCGTGAAATGGAATCTGTCGCGGCGCCACTGGCAACGACGTGACCTTGATACCGGCCAAGTGCAGGTTGACCAATTCACGTATGCGCTCAACCGGCGCGACTTTCAGGTGTGCCGGCAGACGCTGGCGCAGTTCCTGCGCCTCACACTGCGCAGTGGCCGCCAAAATGAAGGTGGCCGTACCAAGCAATTTCAACTCGCTGACTGGGCATACCAGGACGCCATATTGGCGCGGCTGCAAAGCCAACTTGATCGCCTGTTGCTCCAACACCACAGACAGCACCAAGCGCACCTGCTCCATCAGCCCACGAAAACTGGCGCCCTGATCACCGTGTTGGTAATGAACGTTCAACTGCGCACGCTTACTGTCACTGGCGAACGTTGATAACTCACCGAGCAGGGACACCAGCGCACGGAACACTGCTTCGGGCCGCACCCGAGCCTGGCTCAGGCAGTGGCGCAGCTCCAGCTCGGTACGATTGATTACTTGCAGCATCAGGAAGTCAGCGATTTGTGTGCCTGCGGTCGTGCTCTCGCCACGAATACGTGCAGCGATGGCATCGCCCCTGCTGACAAGCAGGCCGATCACCTCCTTGAGACACGACGCCACGTACCCATGCTCCTGCACGAAAATGAACGTAGGGATGAACGTTGTATCCAGGTTCACTCCCCCCTCGTCGGTGGCGTCCAGTACCTGGGCGATCTTGAGTTTGACGAAGTGCTCGTCATGCGGATGTTCGCCCAACAGAAGACGTAAGTCGGGACGTGCGCAGTTGATCCGGCAACGCGTATCCACACCCGCATTGGCATCTCCCACTTCCACTTCGCAGCTGACGTAGCGTGCCAGCACATCACTCTGTCCTGGCTGGCGAACTTCAAGGTGACTGCCACTGGCCAACGGGAGCGCGAGGAAAACGCCTTGTCTGCCCGTGTCGGTGGGTACCTGCAACACCAGAGGTTCCATGCCGGGGCTCAACTCAAACAGGCTACCGTCCGGCAAAACGCCGCTGGCCTGGTTGACCACCAGCTTGCCCAGCTTGAGGTACTGCAAATTGAGTTCCAGCGTGAGCAAGCCCCAGGTATCGCTGCCCAACAAGCGCGTCTGGGTGAGTTGTTGATGATAATAACGGTCGTTGTGCTGCAAGTGCTGTGGCCGCAACAGCATGCCTTCTTGCCAGATAACTTTCTGAGCCTGCATGTCACTGCGCCTCCAGGCCGGCGAGTGAGCCAGCAACGCGTATACCGGTCTGATCCAATACCAGATCAGCACGGTTACGTTGTTGCACGGTCAGCGGGATCAGCAGCCGCCACTGGACATTGGGCAGGTCTCGATAAGCCGCCAGCACCCCCACGAAACGACTGTCAGGTCCGATACGAAGCTTGAGCCCCAGGCGGTCCCCAGGGCGCAATTCAAGTTCGTCGCTGTTTACCCAGTCCTTGGACAGCGTCTGCTGCGCATTGCCATACAGACCGAAGAAGTCGGCATGTTCAAAAGCGACGCCCTGGCGCAGTTCAATCAACTGCACCACAACTGGCGAGGGGCGGCCATGCAGATCCGGGTTGACGAGTTCACTGGCGGTCAGCGCCATGTCTAGCTTGGTCAGCTTAGAAAAAGGCGAGGCGGCGCTGCAACCTGTCAATAGCCCGAACATGAGCAACAGCAAAGCAAGGGTGACTCGGTACATGAGCATTATCCTGGAAAATCAATATGCAGGCTGGAGATCAGGCGCACCTGCTCCTCATAGGCCTTGGCGAAGTCGCCCCCCAAAGGACGATCATTCAATCGCTCTTGCGCCACCAGACGCTGGTAATGACGCTGGTACGCACGCCAATGCTCACCATCCGAGAAAAACCCGACCGACTTGCCCGAGGACTCGAAGCATCCCAACAGATAGCTGGGCTCAAAGGCCGCACGGGCGTTGCGCAAGGTGCTTCGACAGGCGGCCAACAGTGCGACCTGATGCGCTTGCAGTTCCCGGTGAGCCTGGGTGATAGCCCGTACAGCGGGCATCTGGCCTAACGCACTTATATCCAACATCGCAGCTACCGCAGCATCGATGTCGCTACACGCTTTCAAGGGATTAAGGCCCACACCATGGCTGCCGAACGGCGCTGTATCCAACTCGTTATTCAATTCGTCACGGGTGCGCAAACTTTGTTGCAACCCTTCGATCGTCAGGCGAAATAAGCGCGCCACCTTGATCGCCAGTGCTTGCCGACCCGGTTGATCGAGCGTATTCAGGTCCAGGCCCAAGGCTGCTGCAAATTGTGGCCAGAACTCGTCATCAGTCGGCACAGTCATCGCTGCCTGTACCGTAGCAACCTCTACCGCGGGTTCTTCCCGACGTGGGAAGACCACGTGCTCCCGGTCAGCCCCGTAGCGATCCGTCCACACTTGCTGCTCATCGGCGGACTCGTTCAATGCCTCCAGATCCTGCGAAAAGGCATGCATACGGCAATCAAGGTCCAACTGATGCGAAGGGCCCAGCGAGAGGAAGGCGTCTTCAGGGATCGTTACTGCCGAGGCGGCCTGCAAGCCGCCAGCAGGTTGCGGTGGCTCCAGCAAGCGCGCACGTATCGCCAACGCTCCCAGCTCGAACACTTCGCCATCACTGATCAATCGCGCGTGCCCCTTGCGCAGGCGCTCATGACTCCCTGCCACCCTGATTCCGTTGCGGCTGATATCCGTGAGGAAATAGCGGCCCTCGCGGTAGGCGACCAGTCCATGGTGGCTGGAGAGCACGCGGCTGGCGTCAGGTATTACCCAATCACATTCCGAGCCGCGGCCGATCACGCCACCACTCACGTCAAACACTTTGCGGTCCAGGGGCACGTTCTTTTCGCTCTCGGGCGCGCAGATCTCAAACACAAGCTGCATCTTCATGACCCTCCATTCAGCGGCCACGAGTGATCGCCTGTGGGTCACCCACAGGATGGTACTCAGCGTCATCGAATACATAGTTGGCGTTACAGCCACCCAGCAAAAACAGTACAAGCACGACGATGTGCCATGGACGATCAGGCATCGGCTTTCTCCCATAGTGAAAATAAGGTGCGTCATTCAGCGTTCTTCCCTGGCATCGCCAAAGGGAATGTTCAAGCGGGCAAGACGGTAGAGCAGCGTACGCCGGGCAACCCCTAGCTCCCGTGCCGTACGGGTGCGATTACCGCGATTCTTGTGCAGGCAATCGAGCAAAAACGTGCGCTCCACTCGCTCCATGCGCTGGCGCAGGGTCGCTTCATCGGTAGCGGCTGGCGTCAGTGTCATTGGCAGCGCCAGATGCTCCGGTCGGATCACGCTGTCGTCACACAACAGCACGGCGCGCTCCACCAGGCATTTGAGCTCGCGTATGTTGCCGGGGAAGCTGTGGCTGGAAAGTTGATCAAGGGCGGTATTCGACCAATCGACAGGTGACCTTTCCAGCGCTTCGCAAACCTTGTCCGTGAAATAGCGCGCCAGTTGCTGTACATCGCCGTCTCGCTCGCGCAGGGCCGGTAGAGTGATGGGAAACTGAGCAAGCCGATAATAGAGATCCTCGCGAAAGCGCCCCTCGGCAACCATCGCCGCGAGGTCGCGATGGGTGGCAGCAATGATGCGGACATCAACCTTATGGGCTGCACTGGCGCCCAGTGGGCGAACCTCGCCCTCCTGCAATACCCGCAGCAACTTGGCTTGCAGTGACAGCGGCATATCGCCGATCTCATCCAGCAGCAACGTACCGCCATGCGCAGCGTCGAACAGCCCCGCGTGATTGCGCTCGGCGCCAGTGAACGCGCCTTTTCGGTAGCCGAACAGTTCGCTTTCAAGCAACCCTTCCGGGAACGCTGCGCAGTTCTGCACGACAAAGGCCTTGGCCTTGCGCGGCCCGGCGGCATGGATGGCGCGGGCCACCACTTCCTTGCCAGTGCCGGTCTCACCGTGCAGCAGCACGGTATAAGACGTGTGCAGCACTTTACTGATCAGCCGGCACGCCTGCTCCATTGCCGCACTGGTGCCAATCAAGCCATATGTTCCAGCCAACGGTTTGTCGCATCTGCGCTTTGTGCCAACGATGGGCTGGATATCGCGCAGTGCGAGTAACTGATTCAAGGCGAAGCTGCCCAAATGCCCCAAGGATGAGGCGTAGACTCGCAACTGGACCGACTGCTGGCGGGCGAAGACCAGCACACCGGTCATACGTTTGCATCGGCTGAGCAGCGGCACGATCAATAGCGCACGCCAGGGTATCGCCATTGCCGGGAGGAAGCGGGTGTCATACCCACTGTCTTGCACATCCTCCAGACTCAGGACGGAGCCCTGGTTCAAGGTTGCGTGCAGCAGCCCTTGGTGGGACTGATCGGGACACGCAGGCGCAACGGAGAGCGATGGTATCTGGGCCATATGTTGAGCGGTCAGTTCAAGCCGGCCGGTCACTTCGTCCAGCAGATACAATTGGCTGAGCTCACACTGGCTCAGCCGTGCCGCCCCGGTAACGCATCCTTCAAGTAACGAATGTTCATCGCGCTCGAACCCCAAGCGTGTGAAACAGGCAGACAGCGCGTCGACATAAACCAGCGGGTCGGCCTCTTTACCAAGCAGGTTATCGGTCATGGGCTGCACTCGTCGAAACACGCCAGGGCCAGCACTGTGTCGGTCTTGCCGACAGCGCGCCGATCAGTTGTTGCAGGTCCGCATTAGTCATGGTCATTAATCCCTGATGAATTGTGGGTCAGCGTGACCACGCCATCGGCCTGTTCATGCGCCAGCCAAGTGGTCCAGCCCAGGCGGCAAACTGTGTTCTCACCAATATGCAAGGCCTTGATCTGGCCCTGCGCCAACATCAGGCTCAGGTCGTAGTCCAAGGGGTCCCGCAGGGTCAGGCGCACCAGCGAACGCAGTGGTTGGTAGGCACTTCCGGTGGGCAGAAAATCGTGGAAACGCTCCCAGCACAGCGCCCGGACATGCACCCTGAACTTGCCACTGCGGTCAGCGATGCGGTGCCCCAGAACCAGGTCATCGCCAAGAGCACTATTGGCCCGCCCCAGATGATTGCGCTGCGTCTGGCAGACCTCGACCGTACGTGCAACCCATTGCTCTAGAAACAACGCCTCGTGCATGAAGTAGTAACGCAGGACCGACTCGATCAACGCCGCCGAATGCACCCGTAAACTCAGCAAGCCAAGGTAAGGCAGCAAGCGCTTGCAATCGACTTGGCAAACGCCCCGTATCGCAGCTGCGCCCAGCCCTATCAAGGCAAACATCTGCTCGGAAAACCTATCGTTGGCACCTGCCCGGAAACACGCCCGATAGCGGTACTTGCGCCAGATCGGCAGCATCAGCCGGTGCAGCCGATGGTGGAACAGGTCGAGAAAATCCCGAGTCGGGTTGCCACCCGAGCGCTCGGCGAATGCCTGCTCACCATAAAACGCGGGCAGTGGTGACCCCGCACCGAATAACCCCAACACATTCAGACGCAGGCGTGCGCGCAATTGGCCCTGTTCCATAAAGAACTCCACCCGGTCAATATCGTGCGCGGCAAACCCGAGACCAGGGTTGGCCTGGAATTCCAACTGGTCGTACAGCGCGTCGTCATCTAAAAGCGGATGGGCCTCGCGCAAATGCTCGATAACCTGCAGAACCGCCTGAAACAACGTGAACTCACGGATAACGCGACAAAGTTGAGTCAGAGCTGGGGTTGCTGTCCCATCTGGGATGGCCATAGATACACGTCTCCTTGTGTGCTGATGACCCGCAACTCGTGATACGAATTGAGGCTGGCATAAAGCGCAAAAAACTCATTTAGAACGCAAGCGAATACAAACAGGTCGCCCTGGCCAACAAAGCCCTGGGAATCGACCGTCAGATCGATCCGCACGCCTCGGATGGGCAGCCCGCGGTGCAGGCGATCCACTGGCTCTTGGCGGATGGAGAGCAAGGCGCCCAGTCTTTTCTGGCTGACCTTCAGGGCCTGGCGATCGTAATAACGCGACAAATCGTAGGACTCCAGAATCACTTTCAAGGCATTGATATCGGTCAACGACAAATAGTTGAGCGACATGTTGCTGATGAGCTTCCACAGATAGTCTTGGTCCAGTGGTGGTGCGAAGCTCGCCGTTGGCGCGGTGATGTTGCGGAACGTCAACGACTCCGGCGT
The DNA here is from genome assembly GCF_001320835.1 of Pseudomonas sp. NBRC 111138. Lineage (NCBI taxonomy): Bacteria > Pseudomonadati > Pseudomonadota > Gammaproteobacteria > Pseudomonadales > Pseudomonadaceae > Pseudomonas > Pseudomonas sp. NBRC 111138. Next base: position 10,304 of record NZ_BCBO01000100.1, read on the forward strand.
CTGCTCACCGGGCAGATTGATATCACCCGCACGCAGTTGGCGCGGCAGGTTGCAATTAGTACAGGTCAGTTCGACCGACAAGGTTTCATGGCCCCGCTCGCGGCGGTTGCCAAACCCCATCCAGGTATCGAGCCCGGCATGTTGAACCGACGAGCGTTGGCGAATGCTGTAGCTGGGCGGTGCCGCCAGGGGCTCAGTGTCGCAGTCATGCTCAAACGACTCGAACGGCACGTAGGTTTGATAGCCCAAGCCACCGGGGCGCCACCCAGTGACCTGATCCACGGAAAAGACGCTGGCATTACCCGGCGTATATTCCCCGGGCACCAAGAGGTACTCATCCTGCTTTCCATCCAGGCGAATAGGAATCGCATCCTGCTTGAACAGGTTGACGATGGGCGTGCAATACAACTTTATGTTGTCCAGGGTGGGACGCTGAGGTTCACGGCCGTGAGTGCGATGTTCAAAGCGCATTACCATGCCATGCGCCTGCCGGAGCAGCTCGTGAGACAGCGTGTGCAGCACACTCAGACCTTCAACGTCGACAAACAGGTACTTCTCGGGAAAAGCAAAGTACTCCTGCAGGTGTCGATAACCCCCCAGGGCATTCTGCGGATAAGGAATCAACGCCTGCTCCTTGGAGAATCCCACCGGCCGAACCTGGTCAGCAGCGAGCCGTAGCATCACGGGCATGCCATCGCTGGCGATGATCGGCATACCGTCGTGATCCAGTAACAGCAGGCAGATCCCATCGAGATGACGCAACAGGTTCAGATACAGGCCCTGACTGACATAAGGATCTCCGGCCAGGTGCAAGCGCAGTGAATCAAATGCCAACTCGCTGAAGTTACCTGCGACACTCATGCTCAGGTGCAAATCCAGACGGGCCCCTTCGCCCTGGCTCCGGTATTCCAGGCCACTGAGTTGCAGGGGCATGACATCGGTGGCGTAACATGTACGGAACCGGCAACGCTCGCCGTGGATGGTGGCGCTTTCCACGGCGGTGTCCCGACCCACTCGAACACCGGGACCAGCGCGTTTCAACGGATCGAATTGCAGGATGCTGAAGGCCGGTATCGGCCGCATGTAATGAGGCCAGAGCAAGTGCATCAACGAATGCGTCAACTCCGGCAGTTCGTCATCCAGCTTCTGGCGCAGGCGCGCGGTCAAAAAGGCAAAACCCTCCAGCAAGCGTTCGACATCCGGGTCCTGACCAGCCTCGGCGAGAAACGGCGCCAGGGCGGGATTGCGCTCTGAAAAACGCCTGCCCAGTTGGCGCAGGGCACTGAGTTCGCTTTGAAAATATCGGTCAAGCGTCATCGGTAAAAACCTCAACCCGCCCGGCATCCGTGAGGCGGGCGTGGAACACCACGGGCTGCAGGATGCCGTCAATGGCCCGCTCAGCCTCGATGGCAAACGCCAACTCCAGGGATTCACGCGCCCCCGGCAACAGCCTGACACGTGCATTCGTCAACCGCGGTTCATAGGCCTGGATAAAGCGCTCGATATGTAGACGCGACTGGCTCAAGGACTCATGCAAGCTAAGCCGCATGTCATTGAGGTCCGGCAGCCCATAATCAGGCAATGTCTTGACACTGCCCGCGCGAGTGCTGAGCATTTTCCCCAGATGGGCAGCAATGGACGCCGCCCCGCCCTCCGGGGGCGACGCACCGCATTCGAGGCGTTCGAAAAGGCTGCCGTGCTCTGGCATGCCGTAGCCTCTGCTCATTCTTTATCCAGCTTACCGACCAGGGACAAAGTGAAATCTGCCCCCATGTACTTGAAATGCGGGCGCACAGTCAGGTTGACCCGGTACCAGCCAGGTTCGCCATCGACATCACTGACGACAATGCGTGCAGCTCGCAACGGGCGCCGCCCACGTACCTCGGCACTAGGATTTTCCTGGTCCGCCACGTACTGGCGAATCCACTTGTTGAGTTCCAGCTCCAGGTCTGTGCGCTCTTTCCATGCGCCCAACTGCTCGCGCTGCAGCACTTTGAGGTAGTGCGCCAAGCGGTTGACTACCATCATGTAAGGCAATTGGGTGCCCAGCCGGTAATTCAGCTCTGCGGCCCTGCCCTCCTCACTGATACCAAAGGATTTTGGCTTCTGCACGGAGCTGGCGGAAAAGAACGCCGCGTTATCGCTGCCTTTGCGCATGGTCAAGGCGATGAAACCTTCTTGTGCCAACTCGTATTCGCGTCGGTCCGATACCAGCACCTCGGTAGGGATTTTGGTTTCGATCTCGCCCATGCTCTGGAAGTGATGCAGCGGGAGGTCCTCGACCGCTCCGCCGCTTTGCGGGCCGATAATGTTCGGGCACCAGCGAAATCGCGCAAAGCTGTCGGTCAGGCGGGCGGCAAAGGCATACGCGGTATTGCCCCACAAGTAATGCTCGTGGCTATTAACCACATTCTCCTGGTAGGCAAAGGTCTTGACTGGATACTCAAGGGGGTCATACGGGGTACGCAACAGAAAGCGCGGTACGGTAAGGCCGATATAACGGGCGTCTTCGCTCTGCCGGAAACTTTGCCACTTGGCAAATTGCGGACCTTCGAAATGATCTCGCAGATCCTTCAGGTCCGGCAGCCCGGTGAAACTTTCCAAACCGAAGAACCCGGGCCCGGCAGCGGCGATAAAAGGCGCATGGGCCATGCTGGCGACGCTGGAGGCGTACTGCATCAGCTTCACGTCGGGTGCGTTGGGCGAGAGAAAGTAGTTGGCAATGATTGCGCCCACCGGCTGTCCGCCGAACTGGCCGTATTCAGCGCTGTAGACATGTTTGTAAAGCCCGGACTGGGTGATCTCCGATGAGTCTTCGAAATCGTCCAGGAGGTCCTGGCGCGAGACATTCAAGAGCTCGATCTTGATGTTCTCGCGAAAATTGGTGCGCTCGACCAGCAACTGCAAGCCTCGCCAGGAAGCCTCCAGTGCCTGGAAGTCCGGATGGTGCAGGATTTCATCCATTTGCTGGCTGAGCTTGGTATCGATCTCGGCAATCATGCGGTCGACCAGGTGTTTCTTTACCGGCTCATCACAGTTATGTGGCTTCACCAGCTCTGCAATGAACGCCGACACGCCGCGCTTGGCGATGCCGTAAGCCTCGTCGTCGGCACTGAGCAAGGTCTGGGCAATGATGTTATCGAGGATGCTGCAGGTTTCGGTGGTTTGTACGAGTGTCGAGCTGTGTTCAATCGTGTTCATGGTGTCAGTGTCCCTTTACTGAAACGGCAATGCTTGAGGGCTGTCCAGCCCCAGTTCGGCCAGGACTCGAGCGCGGGAGTCGTCATTGGCCAATGCCTGCTCGATAGCCTTGCGAAAGTTCGGCGTGTTCCCCAGCGGCCCCTTGAGCGCCACCAGGGCTTCACGCAATGCCATCAGCTTTTGCAACGCCGGGATCTGCTCGACCAGGTTTGCGGGATTGAAGTCCCTCATGACGTTGATCTGCACCTGGATCGGCAACTCCTCCACATCAGCGGTATCCTGCAGGCGATTGGGTACGCTCAGCGTCAGGCTCAAGGCTTGCTTGGCCAACACCTCGTCAAAGGTGTGCTTGTCGATACCGATGGGCTTGCGATCCTCGAGTTTGCGTGGGTCCGCACGCTGGGAAAAATCTCCCAGCACCAGCAGCTTCAACGGCAGCTCGACTTCTTCCTGGGCCCCACCGACTGCGGGTTTGAAAGTAATATTGATACGTTCCTTGGGGGCTACCGAACCGTCTTTGGCCATGGTGCTTTTCCTTTTTGATGAGGCGCTATTCAAGTACTGCTTCAAGATCGAAATGGCACAACCTGCGATGCAGTGCGTCTTTGCAGTCGCATATGGGCTGGGTTTGTGGCAACAGCTCATAGCAGCGGTACAGAAGCTTGCCGACTTGCAAGGTCAGCACCGGCTCCCAACTTTCCAGACCTGTGCGCTGTAATTGAAGGTCGAGTTCTTCCAGCTGAAGCCTGGCCAGCTCATGCTTGCCAGCCGCCACGCACAACCTGGCCAGCGCCAGGCGCCAATGAAAGCGCGCTCGATCACCGCACGCCGCCTGCAGCCCTTGCTTGAGTACGGCCACTGCTGCCTTGAGGCCGTCCTTTCGCAGGCAAGGCATCACCGCTTGCAATGTGGTCTCCCAGGGCTGCGTGTCACTGTCGGCGACAACATGGGAGGGCTCGGGCTTGTGCACGTGACGCATCACATGCAGCGCGATCCACTCACCTGTCGCAGGGTCGGCAAAGGGGGTGCCGTCGTTGAACCGATATTCAGGCAGGTGCGGCAGGCGCTGCAGCAACAGAGCCAAATGCATCTCCAGTTCAGTCATGGCCAGGTTTGCATGCAAGGCGTCCAGGCACTCCCAGACCATGCGCAAACCATCCAACCAGAACAACGCACCCGCCAGGCTTACCTCAAGCTCAGGCAACAGATCGGCGTAATGGCCTTGGCTGAGACGTTCTTGATAGCGCTTGCGCTTGTCCGCGACCAACGGGCGCAACGCCGTTACTCGCTCACTGTTGGCGTCGGGATAATTGACGAGCATCAACCACGCCAAGGTTCGACCCAGGCGCAAGGCACGCAGGTCGGTTGCGTCCTGGCGCAACCACCAGGCACATAACGGGCGGGCCTGCTCCTGTAAAGTGCGCAGCAGTCTGTGCGCGTCTTTTTCGTTGTTGATCGGTTGCCCGGGACTCAGCAACTGGGTCGTCTGCTTGACCTGGGCAATGACGTTCGCGACACCGCCAGGTTCGGATACACCCTGCGCCAAGCGCTCCGACAATTGCCGGCGAATCGGCAGCAGCAAAGGTGCATCGCTTCCAAGTTGTTCGCCCCATAGCTGGTCGAGACATGCCAGGTGTTCCAACAGGGCCTGGAATAACGGCCGTTGATCGCTGAGCGACGGGTTGAGTGCAAATGCTTGCTCAAGGCGCGACACCAGCCAGCCAAACGCCGCAGCGCGGGTTCGTAGCTTGCCAGGGTAAACCTGCTCCCAATGGAGTTCACACAGGTCACGCAGCAAACCGAGACCGGCCAGCAATCCAGCAAATGAATCACGTTGATACAGGGCCCAGACCAACCAGACGGCGACGCGTAGATCCTTGGAGTGATCACGCAGCAAATGCTCGCTGATTTCGCTGACCTTCTGCCAATCCGGCTGGCCCGCAACATGGATAGACTGGGCTTTGCCAAGCTCGGCCTCCAGCGCTTCAAACTCGCTCGAAAAACGCACGTCACTACCAACAAAACTGCTTGAGCAACATGCTGTCCGTGCAAGCTTGCGGTAATGAACATAAAGTTCTTCTGAATAAGCCATTTTGAGTTGCACACATCCGTCCGAGGTAAATAGGAGGACTTAACGCCATTGTCGAAACGCCCTTGAACTTCCATTAAAAACTCATCGAAGTGAGTGAACCTTAGCCACGACAAAAACAATCATCAAGTAACGGAACGGAACTTAAGAAACGTCCTACACACCCAACAAATAAAGGAATGCGCAACTATTTGCGCACCTCTTCATCGAAAAATCCACGCTTTATCTCCGACAGCCGCGCATTTACAACTTATAGGGCATGAGCAACTAAGTGCGCGCAGGCGTGAAACTAATAGCGCTGAAATCCACCTACCGCTCGACAATAAGCTCTCAACAAACGAACACAGAGCCGCCTTGGTCTTTATTTCATTGGTTTTCATACTTTCAGGCACGCTTCTTGTTATAGGCCTCTGCCCCTTCAGCGCTTTTGCTGTTCGGCAATACCTACTCAATCAGGCAAGGAAACCCGTCATGCCAACACCCGCGTATCTCTCCATCACCGGTGTC
>NZ_BCBO01000101.1:0-5240 GCF_001320835.1 Pseudomonas sp. NBRC 111138
TCTTAATTCCGCTTTTCTATCAATAAGTTAGCTTCGGCTAAAAAACAACCAGCTCTCCACTGGACTTCTATCTATATAGAAGGAAAAGCTTAAATAACACCTGCTTCCTTCAATGCAGCCACATGAGCAGCTCCCAGCCCCAGAACTCCTTGCAGCACCTGAAGCGTGTGCTCGCCCAGTAGAGGAGGCGCACTCCGGTACTCTACAGGCGTCTTGGATAAGCGTATCGGGCTCGCAACCTGAGGCACCATCCCCGCCAATGCATGAGGCAACTCCACCGCCAAGCCACGCGCCTTGACCTGAGGATCGGAAAACACCTGCGCCAGATCATTAATCGGCCCACACGGCACGCCCACTCGCTCCAGCTGCGACACCCACTCAGCGGTAGTCTTGAAGACCGTCGCCTGGCGAATCAAGGGAATCAGCTCCGCGCGATTAGCCACCCGTGCGCGATTGGTGGCGAAACGCACGTCATCCGCCCATTGTGGTTGCCCAGCGACTTCAGCGAATTTACGGAACTGCCCGTCATTGCCTACTGTGAGAATGAAATCTCCATCGGCAGTGGGGAAATCCTGATAGGGCACAATATTAGGGTGAGCGTTGCCCAGGCGCTTCGGCGGCGTCCCGGTGGTCAGGTAATTCATCGCCTGATTCGCCAGGCAAGCCACCTGCACATCCAGCAACGCCATGTCGATATGCTGCCCACCACCATCGTGATCGCGATGAGCTAGCGCAGCCAGGATAGCCACGGTCGAATAAAGCCCGGTCAAGATATCGGTCAAGGCTACGCCAACCTTTACCGGCCCGGCGCCTTCATCCCCTTCAGGCCGCCCCGTCAGGCTCATGAGCCCACCCAAACCCTGGATCATGAAGTCGTAACCGGCGCGCATCGCATAGGGGCCCGTCTGGCCAAACCCCGTGATGGAGCAGTAAATCAGCTCCGGGTTAACCTCTTTGAGGGATTCGTAGTCCAGCCCATACGCCGCAAGGCCACCCACCTTGAAGTTTTCGATCAGGATGTCCGACTTGGCAGCCAGGTCGCGTACCAACTTCTGCCCTTCCGGTCGCGTAAAGTCGATGGTCACCGACTCTTTATTACGGTTGGCCGATAGGTAGTACGCCGCCTCACTGGTGTTCTCGCCATCCGCATCCTTAAGGAAGGGAGGGCCCCAAGCGCGCGTGTCATCGCCGCTGCCCGGCCTTTCGACTTTGATCACCTCGGCCCCAAGGTCTGCAAGAATCTGCCCGGACCAAGGGCCCGCGAGTACTCTCGACAAATCCAGCACTCGCAGATGCGAAAGCGCGCCCATGCCCATGCTCCTATTAATAGAACGCTTGAAGACCGGTTTGCGCGCGCCCCAGGATCAAGGCATGCACGTCATGGGTCCCTTCATAGGTGTTGACCACTTCCAGGTTGACCAGGTGGCGTGCCACCCCGAACTCGTCAGAGATGCCGTTACCGCCCAGCATGTCCCGGGCCATGCGTGCGATGTCCAATGACTTGCCACACGAGTTACGCTTCATGATCGAAGTGATCTCCACCGCCGCCGTACCCTCATCCTTCATCCGCCCCAGGCGCAGGCAACCTTGCAGGGCCAAGGTAATCTCGGTCTGCATGTCTGCCAGCTTCTTCTGGATCAGCTGAGTGGCAGCCAATGGGCGACCAAACTGCTGGCGATCGAGTGTGTACTGGCGCGCGGTATGCCAGCAGAACTCAGCAGCCCCCAGCGCACCCCAGGAGATCCCGTACCGTGCCGAGTTAAGGCAGGTAAACGGCCCTTTCAAACCACGTACATCCGGGAAGATATTTTCTTCCGGCACAAATACGTTATCCATGACGATTTCACCGGTAATGGAAGCCCGCAACCCCACCTTGCCGTGGATAGCCGGAGCGCTCAGACCTTTCCAGCCTTTTTCCAGGACAAAGCCACGGATATCTCCCGCATCGTCTTTACCCCACACCACAAACACATCCGCAATCGGACTGTTGGTGATCCACATCTTCGCGCCGGTCAGGCTGTAGCCGCCATCCACTTTGCGTGCACGGGTAATCATCGCGCCCGGATCGGAACCATGGTTGGGCTCGGTCAGCCCAAAGCAACCGATCCATTCACCAGAGGCCAGTTTGGGCAAATACTTCTGTTTTTGCGCCTCGGTACCAAACTCATTGATCGGCACCATGACCAGGGAAGACTGCACACTCATCATCGAGCGATAGCCGGAGTCGACACGCTCGACCTCACGAGCAATCAAACCGTAGCTGACGTAGTTCAACCCGCTGCCGCCGTATTGCTCGGGGATCATTGCCCCCAGCAAACCGGTTTCGCCCATCTCACGGAAAATAGCGGGGTCTGTCTTTTCATGGCGGAAGGCTTCGAGCACACGAGGAGCCAGCTTGTCCTGCGCAAATTGCTCGGCGCTGTCACGCACCATGCGCTCTTCTTCGGTGAGCTGTTGATCCAGCAGCAGTGGATCGATCCAGTTGAAGCTTGCCTTGCCAGCCATGAATAAGTCCTCGCGAAAAAATCAGAAGTCGTGGATCCAGACTAGGCGCGGTCTGCGCAGAGGGCAAACGAGGTTTTTGCATAGGCCTGTGCTAATTTCTCACTTCGTAACACTCAAAAAGCCCGTAAATTCGCTTTATCTGTGAGGGCAATGTACATGCGCCGGAAAATCCCCAGTACCACCGCACTCATCAGCTTTGAGGCAGCAGCCCGCCATGAGAGCTTCACCAAGGCAGCAATGGAGCTTTCCATCACCCAAGGCGCGATTTGCCGACAGATCGCCAGCCTGGAGGAGTTTTTGAGTGTCGAGCTGTTTCGCCGCTCACGCCGCGGCGTGAAGCTGACGGAGGCGGGGCTGTCTTATAGCCGTAGGGTTGCAACACAGCTGGACGCCGTGGAGCGCGACACCTTGTCGGTAATGGGCCAGCAAGGCGCCAATGTGATCGAACTGGCGGTGGTGCCCACCTTCGGCACGCAGTGGCTGATCCCACGCCTGAAGGACTTTCAACATCAGCACCCGGAAGTCACGGTGAACCTGACGAACCGCACACGCCCCTTCCTGTTCGCCGATACCGAGTTCGATGCGGCGATCTACTTCGGAGATGCCGATTGGTCGGGTACGCAATCCCACAGGCTGATGGGCGAAAACCCAGTACCGGTCTGCAGCCCGCGCTTACTCGGCGACCGCACGCACTTCACCCCTCAACAGATCGCCGAGCTGCCACTGCTGCAGCAGACCACACGCCCCTACGCCTGGCGTCAATGGTTCAACGCCCAACAACTGAGCATCCCTCGCGACATGACAGGCCCTCGATACGAGCTATTCTCGATGCTGTCTCAAGCGGCCATACATGACATGGGCATCGCACTGATCCCTCCTTTCCTCATCCAGCAGGAGCTGAAGGAGCAACAATTGGTAATCGCCAGCACTGAAGCACTGACCAGCGAAAAGGCTTATTACCTGATGATTCCTGACAGAAAGGTCGAATCGGCCTCTCTGCATGCATTCAGGGACTGGCTGGTCGACCAGTCAAGACGCTACAACCCAAGTAAATGAAGGACAAAGCGCAATTACTGACTTTGTAGTCAAATAAATTAAGAGCCTACAGATGTACGTATATGTCGCATTTAAACAGACTGTACTTGTCAGCCAAAAATAAGGCTAAAAGCCATGTATTTCATGGCTCGTAGCGACTCTTACCGGTCAATGCACGACTATTCACACTGGCAATGGAAAAACGCACCGAAAACGCCTGAACGCCTTTAAAGACCTGTATTTAAAGAGGTTATTTCAGCCTGTTGCGACAATCAGTCACAGGGTGACTTGTAGTTAATTTTTCGTCACCCGTCATAATCCCTTGATGGCCGTAAAGTTCGCCTGCAAAATGCCGCGCCCCGCTGTCATTTCAGCGGGATCGTGCTGATCGGCCGCCCCAGTTGCGCCACTCGCGGTGCACTGGCCTTTTTACAAAAAGATCAAAAGCAAAAAGATCATGCAGGAGATTTGACGTGCACATTGGTGTTCCTCTCGAAACCCAGACCGGTGAAACGCGGGTGGCTGCCACCCCGGAAACCATCAAGAAGCTGATCGGCCAGGGCCATAAGGTCACTGTACAAAGCGGCGCAGGCATCAATGCCAGCATCGTCGACAGTGCCTATGAAACGGCAGGCGCTACCATTGGCAGCGCCAACGACGCATTTGGCGCCGAGCTGATTCTCAAAGTGGTTGCCCCCAGCGACAGCGAACTTGCGCTGATCAAAAGTGGCACCGTATTGGTGGGCATGCTCAATCCGTTCAGCAACGAAACCATCGCCAAGCTCGCCGAGCGCGGCATCACCGCCTTCGCCCTGGAAGCCGCGCCGCGCACGTCACGCGCTCAAAGCCTTGATGTGCTGTCTTCGCAAGCCAACATCGCCGGTTACAAGGCCGTGTTGCTGGCCGCTCATCACTACCCGCGCTTCATGCCGATGCTGATGACTGCTGCCGGCACTGTAAAAGCCGCACGCGTACTGATCCTTGGCGCCGGTGTGGCGGGCCTGCAAGCCATCGCCACGGCCAAGCGCCTGGGCGCGGTGATCGAAGCGTCCGACGTACGCCCGGCGGTTAAGGAGCAGATCGAATCTCTGGGCGCCAAGTTTGTCGACGTCCCCTACGAAACCGATGAAGAGCGTGAATGCGCCGTCGGTGTCGGTGGCTATGCGCGCCCGATGCCCAGCAGTTGGATGCAACGCCAGGCCCTGGCCGTGCACGAACGCGCCAAACAGGCCGATATCGTCATCACCACCGCCCTCATCCCGGGCCGCAAGGCGCCGACCCTGCTCAGCGCCGATACCGTGGCGCAGATGAAACCCGGCTCGGTGGTCATCGACCTCGCTGCAGCCCAAGGTGGCAACTGCCCGCTGACGGTGGCCGACCAGGTCGTGGTGGAAAACGGCGTGATCATCTGCGGCCCGACCAACCTGGCGGGCGCTGTCGCCGCCGATGCGTCGGCCTTGTATGCGCGCAACCTGCTGGACTTCCTGAAGCTGGTCTTCACCAAGGAAGGGCAGTTTGAAATCAACCTCGAAGACGACATCGTCGCCGCGTGCCTGATGTGCCGCGACGGCCAAGTCATCCGCAAAAACGCCTAAGCAGGGATTCAGACGATGGAAGAGCTTATCTCCCCCGGTATCTACAACCTGATCATCTTTGTGCTGGCGATTTATGTCGGTTATCACGTGGTCTGGAACGTAACA
>NZ_BCBO01000102.1:0-11921 GCF_001320835.1 Pseudomonas sp. NBRC 111138
GATTTATGTCGGTTATCACGTGGTCTGGAACGTAACACCCGCATTGCACACGCCGCTGATGGCCGTGACCAACGCCATTTCCGCGATTGTCATCGTCGGCGCCATGCTGGCTGCCGCGCTGACCGTCACCCCGTTGGGCAAGACCATGGGCACACTGGCCGTGGCCTTGGCGGCGGTGAATGTTTTCGGTGGCTTTCTGGTCACCCGCAGAATGCTTGAAATGTTCAAGAAGAAAGCCCCAAAAGTAAAAGAAGAGGCGCCCAAGTAATGAGCATGAACCTCGTGACGACGCTCTACCTGATCGCGTCGATCTGTTTCATCCAGGCCCTCAAAGGCCTCTCGCACCCGACCACTTCGCGGCGCGGCAACCTGTTCGGCATGCTCGGCATGGCGCTGGCGGTACTCACTACCGTCGGCCTCATCTATAAGCTGGGGGCTGAACTGGCGACTGCCGGTATCGGCTACGTCATAGTTGGCCTATTGGTTGGCGGTACCGCCGGCTCGATCATGGCCAAGCGTGTTGAAATGACCAAGATGCCCGAGCTGGTCGCGTTCATGCACAGCATGATCGGCCTGGCAGCGGTGTTCATCGCCATTGCCGCCGTGGTCGAGCCGCAGTCCCTGGGCATCGTCAAGCACTTGGGCGATTCGATACCGGCCGGTAACCGCCTGGAACTGTTCCTCGGTGCCGCTATCGGTGCAATCACCTTCTCCGGCTCGGTGATCGCATTCGGCAAGCTGTCGGGCAAGTACAAGTTCCGCCTGTTCCAGGGCGCACCGGTACAGTTCGGCGGCCAACACAAACTGAACCTGGTGCTCGGCCTCGCAACCCTGGGCCTGGGCCTGGCGTTCATGTTCACCGGCAACCTCACTGCGTTCGCGCTGATGCTGGCCTTGGCCTTCGTGCTGGGTGTGCTGATCATCATCCCGATTGGCGGCGCCGACATGCCCGTGGTGGTGTCGATGCTCAACAGCTACTCCGGCTGGGCAGCGGCGGGCATCGGTTTCTCGCTGAACAACTCGATGCTGATCATCGCCGGTTCCCTGGTGGGCTCCAGCGGCGCGATCCTGTCGTACATCATGTGCAAAGCGATGAACCGCTCCTTCTTTAATGTGCTGTTGGGCGGTTTCGGCAATGCGCCGGATGCTGGCGCTGCGACGGGCTCCAAAGAAGCACGCCCGGTGAAGTCCGGCTCCGCTGATGACGCCACCTTCCTGCTGACCAACGCGGACACCGTGATTATCGTCCCAGGCTACGGCCTTGCGGTCGCGCGGGCACAACACGCGCTCAAGGAGCTGACCGAGAAGCTGACCCACCACGGCGTCACCGTAAAGTACGCGATCCACCCGGTGGCGGGCCGTATGCCGGGGCACATGAACGTATTGCTGGCCGAGGCCGAAGTGCCTTACGACCAGGTGTTCGAGATGGAAGACATCAACTCCGAGTTCGGCCAGGCCGACGTGGTGCTGGTATTGGGCGCCAACGACGTGGTCAACCCGGCCGCCAAGAACGACCCGAACTCACCCATCGCCGGCATGCCGATTCTCGAGGCGTTCAAGGCCAAGACCATCATCGTCAACAAGCGCTCGATGGCCAGCGGCTACGCCGGCCTGGATAACGAGTTGTTCTACCTGGACAAGACCATGATGGTGTTCGGTGATGCCAAGAAGGTCATCGAAGACATGGTCAAGGCCGTCGAATAACACTGCGCCAGCGCAATACCTGAAACCCTGGCCTCACGTAGGCTGGGGTTTTTTTATGGTTCCCCCGCTCCGCGTGGGAACGCATCCAGGGATGCTCTGCGTCCCGCTTTGCACACACATGAAACCCGACCAAAGGCTCTAAATCGCGATCTGGCATTCGACCATGGTAGCGGGCCGAAACTTTTTGAAATCACTACACTGCCCACCTTGCTTTCCGTAGCCAGAGATAACAATTCATGTACCGTGATCGTATCCGCTTGCCTTCGTTGTTGAACAAGGTCATGAGCGCGGCAGACGCCGCTGCACTGATCGAGGACGGCATGACCGTCGGCATGAGCGGCTTCACCCGTGCCGGTGAAGCCAAGGCCGTCCCCCACGCCCTGGCCGAACGCGCCAAGACTTCGCCGCTCAAAATTACCCTGATGACCGGCGCCAGCCTGGGCAATGACCTGGACAAGCAGTTGACCGAAGCCGGCGTACTGTCACGACGCATGCCCTTTCAAGTCGACAGCACCCTGCGCAAGGCGATCAATGCCGGCGAGGTGATGTTTATCGACCAGCACCTGTCGGAAACCGTCGAGCAACTGCGCAACAATCAGCTCAAATTGCCAGACATCGCCGTGATCGAAGCCGTCGCGATCACTGAGCAGGGCCATATCGTGCCCACTACCTCCGTAGGCAACTCGGCCAGCTTCGCGATTTTCGCCAAACAGGTGATCGTCGAGATCAACCTGGCGCACAATCCGAACCTGGAAGGGCTGCACGACATCTACATCCCGACCTACCGGCCGACGCGCACGCCGATCCCGCTGGTGAAAGTCGACGACCGTATCGGCAGCACCGCGATTCCGATCCCGCCCGAGAAAATCGTCGCCATCGTCATCACCAACCAGGCGGACTCCGCCTCCACGGTAACGCCGCCTGACAGCGACACCCAAGGCATCGCCAATCACCTGATCAACTTCCTCAAGCAAGAAGTCGATGCCGGGCGCATGACCAACAAGCTCGGCCCGCTGCAAGCCGGCATCGGTAATATTGCCAACGCGGTGATGTGCGGATTGATCGAGTCGCCGTTCGAAGACCTGACCATGTACTCGGAAGTGTTGCAGGATTCGACCTTCGACCTGATCGACGCCGGCAAGCTGAGCTTTGCCTCCGGCAGTTCGATTACCTTGTCGGAGCGACGCAATGCCGATGTGTTCGGCAACCTGGAGCACTACAAGGACAAATTGGTGCTGCGCCCGCAGGAAATTTCCAACCACCCTGAAGTGGTACGGCGCCTGGGCATCATCGGTATCAATACCGCGCTGGAGTTCGATATCTACGGCAACGTCAACTCCACCCACGTCTGCGGCACGCGGATGATGAACGGCATCGGCGGCTCCGGGGATTTCGCCCGCAATGCGCACCTGGCGATCTTCGTCACCAAGTCCATTGCCAAGGGCGGCGCAATTTCCAGCGTGGTACCGATGGTCAGCCATGTGGACCACACCGAGCATGACGTGGACATTCTCGTCACCGAAGTAGGCCTTGCCGACCTGCGGGGCCTGGCGCCACGGGAGCGCGCTCGGGTCATCATCGATAACTGCGTGCATCCTGCCTATCGCGATGCGCTCAACACTTACTTCGATGCGGCCTGCGCCATCGGCGGGCATACGCCGCACATCCTGCGCGAAGCACTGAGTTGGCACATCAATCTGGAAGAAACCGGGCACATGCTCAAGGCTTGATGAGTACAGATCCGGGCTGATGCAAAGACAGTTTGATCAGCTCGGTGAACCCACACACACTTATGAAAAAAACTGTACTGCTGTACCGGTCATTTCCTACCGAAATATCCCACACCCATGCTCAAAAATAGCAATTTCGCACCCTTTAAGTGCGCACAGGTACAGTTGCCCCAATTTCGTACCGTACAGCCTCGTTAAACAGTTAACTGGCCTCTCACAATACAGGTGAACTGTATCTAGAGAGTCTTGCCTCGGAAGAGGATCATTGGCATCAGTTAAACCACTACCTAATCCCGCCACAAGCGGAAGGATGTCATCATGGAACGTACACTCAGTTCCGAACTGTTCTTCGAAGAAAAAGCTGTAAACACCCAGGCTTCCCTGCCTTTGCGCGTTCTCGCCAACCTGATGTTGTGGCAGCGCCGCATCTCCAGCCGCCACCAACTGGCTCGCCTGGATTCGCGTCTGCTGGCTGACGCCGGTATCAGCGAAGCTCAACGCTACGAAGAGCTGAGCAAGCCGTTCTGGCGCTAAGTGGCGCCCGCTGGCCCTGACCTCACGGGTCCACTGCCAGCACCCTGATTTGTCAAAGCAAAGCCCGCCCCGGGTAACCGGAGGCGGGCTTTGTCGTATCGGTGATTGCGTATTGAAATGACTCAATCCAAGCACACAGGTACAGTTTTAAATTAAGAAAATATGACAGGCACAGTTTAATTGCAGGCTTCCGAATAGCCCGGCACACGCCTAATATCCACTCACCACGTGGCGAACCCTGTAGAGCGTGCGTCTGATGCTCGACAGTCCCAGTCCGTTTCATTGTGGCCGTTTCGCGCCACCTTATTATTCGTCTACAGGAGTTACCCCATGTCCCGTCTTCGCCTGCTGTGCACTGCCGCTGTGCTGACCCTGGCTGCCAATGCCAACGCGAGCAGCCTGATCATGACGACCGACTCGATCGTCGGCGCTCTGAAGGCAACCTCCGATGCCACGTCTGATGCCACTTCATCCCTGCGCGACAACAAGGTCGTACAAGCCGCCCGTGACGACGCCGCCAGCTTTGTCGCCAGCGAAGGCGCCATCCGTGGCGTGAAACTGGAAAGCGCCCTGGCCCAGATCCGCCAACAAGCGCCGCAATTGAATACCGCTACCGATGCACAGCTGGCACAGGCCATCCTGGCTATCTGATCCACGGCAACCAGACGGGAGCGCCCGCCGCTCCCGGATGGCTCGGCGCTGGCTCTCGCCCGGCCGTTGCGCTAGCCTTGGCGCTCGCTTTCAGTTGTAGAGTCCCATGGCTTTTTCATACCGTTCATTGAGTGTTCCTGTTCTGTTTTGCGCCTGCTGGTCACCCCTGGCTTCAGCGTTGGATGTGTCCACACAGAGCACTGTTGTCAGCGTGTATGCCACCAGCAAAGTGACCTCTGCGCCGTTCGACAATAAGTTGGTCCTGGCCGCTCGGGACGATGCTGCCGCTTTCATTGCCACTGACGGCCAATGGCGGGGCGCACGCCTGGAGTCCGCGCTGGACTATCTGCGCCGCACCCAGCCAAAACTTCATGCAAGCGACCTTGAACTGGCGCAAGCAATTCTCGTCCAATAATCATCATTGTATTTCTATCTTTGTCATTGGAGTCACCCCATGCGTAGCCCGCTGATCGTCGCCGCCCTCGGCCTGCTGTTTTTGGCCGATGTCGCCCAGGCGCAAACCTTGAAGGCCACCAGCAACATCGTCGTGCGAGCCTCGGCGCGCACCATTGATTTCACCTCGGACACCACCACCTCCATCCGCGACTCCAAGATCGTGCGCGAAGCCCACGATGACGCCGCCAGTTTCGTCGCCACCAATGGCGAGATCCGTGGCGCCCAGCTGGAAGCCGCGTTCGATACCCTTCGCACCCGCGTGCCAGAAGCCCGTGATGCCAGCGACCAGACCCTCGCCGAAGCTATCCTCGCTCTGTGAGGCGTCTCAAAACCTGGCTCCTGGCCGGGGCCGTGCTGCTGTGTGCAAGTACAGCCCAGGCCGGCCTGCAACTGCGGCTCAAGACCGAAGGCTTGAGCCCGGCCGAACAGCAGGCCAGCCAGGCATTGCTCGATGAAGCACTGCGTTCCTTGCCGCCGCGCTTTGTCGAGCAGCTGGATCGACGTATCGATGTCGGCTGGACCGACAAGATGCCTGAAAACGCCTACGGCCAGGCATCCCTGGTGTCCGAGCTGGACCTCAACCAGAACCTGCTCGCCAGCCTGACTGACGGCAGCGCCGCCACCCAGAAAACCAATCGCCCCCACGGTACTGTGCGCCGGGAAATGCTCGCCACCGTGCTGCATGAACTGACCCACATCTATGACCGTGCGCGCCTGTGGTCCCAGGACGAGCGCACGCTGATCCAGCGCTGCAGCCGTCAGAACAACATCACCGGTTTGATCGGCTTGCCCGACCAGTGCCGTGGCCAGAACGACCGCCGCTTTACCCTCAGTGACGACCCACGCCTGTTGGATCTTGCCGGCTGGCCACAATATGTGGGTCGGCGCGGAGAGCGTGAGCAGCACAACCATCAGGTGGTGCGCAGCCCGGACATCTACGAAACCACCAGCCCGCTGGAGTTCGTGGCGGTCAACATGGAGTATTTCCTCCTGGACCCCAGCTACGCCTGTCGCCGCCCCGCGCTGTTCCGTTATTACAAGGATCACTTCGGCTGGGCCCCGCCTGAACAGGACACCTGCGCCAGTACCTATGCCTTCCTGAACGCGGGCAACGATTTCGCCAAGACGCCCCTGGGCCAGATCGATCCGGAGCGCGTGTATGAAATCGACTATCTGCTTGCCGAAGCCAACCAGAACCTGGTGAGCCGTTGGGGCCATAGCATGTTGCGCCTGGTGATTTGTGCGCCGGGCCGCCCGCGTGGCCCGGATTGCCGGCTAGATCTGGACCGGCACCTGGTCTTGTCTTACCGCGCCTTCGTCGGTGACGTCCAGCTGTCGAGCTGGGATGGCCTGGTGGGCAAATACCCGTCGCGGCTGTTCGTACTGCCGCTGGCCCAGGTCATCGATGAGTACACCAAGACCGAACTGCGTGGCCTGGCGTCGGTGCCGCTGAAGCTCAGCCGCCAGGAAATCAACGACACCGTCGAACATGCGGCTGAGATGCACTGGAGCTATGACGGCAACTACTTCTTTATCTCCAACAACTGTGCGGTCGAAAGCCTGAAACTGTTGCGCAGCGGCAGCGCCAACCCGCAATTGACCGGCCTGGACAACATCACCCCCAACGGTTTGCTGGAAGTGCTCAGCGCCCGCGGCCTGGCCGATACCAGCGTATTGAATGACAAGCGCGAGGCACTGCGGCTGGGGTATCACTTCGACTCGTTCCGCGAGCGCTACCAGGCCATGTTCGATGTGCTGCGCAAGCAACTGCCGATCAAGCAGACCCAGGTCGAAGACTGGTTGTCCCTGGATGCGCAAGCGCGTCGCCAATGGTTCAGCCAGGCCGACCTGCGCACCAGCGCCGCGCTGTTGCTGCTGGAGCAGGCCAGCTATCGCAAACAACTGATGCTCGCCCAAGATGAGGTCAAACAACGCTACCTCAATGCCCGCGAGCTGAAATACGGCGGCATGGAGAAAGCCAACAACACGCTGCAGCAAATTCTCGCCAACAGCGGCTTCCTGAGTCGCCCGGCCGAGTTGCTGGACAGTGGGGGTTATGGCCTGCCGCAACCTTCGGAAGCCAAGCGCCTTGAATCAGAAAGCGCCGAACGCCAGAAACAGTTGCAGTCGTTGACCGGCGAGCTGGATAAAGAGGTGAGGGCGCTGCTCGATCCTTCCCGCGCCGCCGAGATCGCCGCGTGTGAAGCCAACCTCAAGCAGGTGGGTGAGCATTTGCGGGCCTTGCACAAAGCCGCCGGCGGCCTGGAACTACCCTGATATTCTGGCAGCGACCACTATCCAAATGTGGGAGCTGGCTTGCCTGCGATGGCGGTGTCACAGCCATAAGAGATGTTGGCTGATACGCCGCCATCGCAGGCAAGCCAGCCCCCACATTTTGTTCTGCACCAACCTGAAGAATGATGCCTGCCCTTCATCAGCTGTTTTCTCAGCGAAAGCTGGCTGAAAGCTTCCCCGTCTAGGATCGCCCTCACTGCCGGCAACAGACCGGCTGTTAACAACAACAATGGTGATTCCCGATGTCCGCTCGTACCCGCCTGTTCGCTCCAACTCCACCCGTACGCCTCGTGCCTTTCGTTCTGCGCTGACCGCCACTCGGTCCGCCATTCCCTAGCCGCGCTACGCCTGGAGTATTCCTATGCTGACTTTCCTTGGCTTTGCCATGGTCATCACGTTCATGTTCCTGATCATGACCAAGCGCCTGTCCGCGCTGATCGCCTTGATCATCGTGCCGATCCTGTTCGCGCTGTTCGGCGGTTTCGCACCGAAGATCGGCCCGATGATGCTCGAAGGCATCACCAAGCTTGCGCCGACCGGCGTGATGCTGATGTTCGCCATTCTCTATTTTGCCTTGATGATCGACTCCGGCCTGTTCGACCCGGCCGTGCGCAAGATCCTCAAGATGGTCAAGGGCGACCCGCTCAAGGTGTCGGTCGGCACCGCGGTACTGGCCCTGGTGGTATCCCTGGACGGTGACGGTGCCACCACCTACATGATCTGCGTCGCGGCCATGCTGCCGCTGTACCAGCGCATCGGCATGAGCCCAAGGATCATGGCCGGCCTGATCATTCTCGCCGGTGGCGTCATGAACATGACCCCCTGGGGCGGCCCGACGGCACGCGCCGCCAGTGCGCTGCATGTAGACCCGTCGGACATCTTCGTACCTATGATCCCGGCCATGGCCGCCGGTGTGGTGGCGATCCTGGTGATTGCCTACATGTACGGCAAGCGCGAACGTGCGCGCCTGGGTGAATTGCACCTGCAGGGCGACGAGATCGACCACAGCGAAATCAGCGTGTCGCAATTCCCCGACGCTCGCCGTCCGAAACTGATCTGGTTCAACGGCGCCCTGACCCTGGCGTTGATGTGCACCCTGATTGCCGGCCTGTTGCCGCTGCCGGTGCTGTTCATGGTGGCGTTCAGTATCGCCATGATCGTCAACTACCCATGCCTGCAGCAGCAGAAAGACCGCGTCGCGGCTCACGCCGGTAGCGTATTGGCGGTGGTGGGCTTGATCTTCGCCGCCGGTATTTTCACAGGCATCCTGTCGGGCACCGGCATGGTCGACGCCATGTCCAAGAGCCTGTTGGCGGTCATCCCAGAAGCGATGGGCCCTTACCTGGCGGTGATCACCGCGCTGGTGAGCATGCCGTTCACCTTCTTCATGTCCAACGATGCGTTCTACTACGGCGTACTACCGGTACTGGCCGAAGCTGCCAGCCATTACGGCATCACCGCGGTGGAAATGGCGCGGGCGTCGATCGTCGGGCAACCCGTGCATTTGCTCAGCCCACTGGTACCCTCGACGTACTTGCTGGTTGCTCTGGCGGGTATCGAATTCGGCGATCACCAGCGCTTCACGCTCAAGTGGGCAGTGTTGGTGTGCCTGTGCATAATGTTCGCCGCATTGCTGATGGGGATTTTTCCGCTGTTCAGCACTCTATAATCGTACCGACTCACTCACCGCGCGGCGCTACAGCTTGCGCGGTTAACACTTGCTCAAAGGAATACACATGGAATGGCTGACCAATCCGGAAATCTGGATTGCCTTCTTCACCCTGACGGCCCTTGAGATCGTCCTGGGCATCGATAACATCATCATGATTTCGATCCTGGTCAGCCGCATGCCCAAGCATATGCAGGCACGCACTCGGATCTTCGGCCTAGCGTTGGCCATGGTCACGCGCATCCTGTTGCTGCTGTCGATCACCTGGGTCATGCAACTGACCGCCGACCTGTTCGTGGTGTTTGGCCAGGGCATCTCCGGTCGTGACCTGATCCTGTTCTTCGGTGGCCTGTTCCTGCTGTGGAAAAGCTCCCAGGAGATGTACCACGCGCTGGAAGGTGAAGATGAAACCCAAGACGAGCCCAAAGGCGCCGGTGGCAAGTTCATCTACACCATTATCCAGATCGCCATCATCGACATCGTGTTCTCCCTGGACTCGGTGATTACCGCCGTCGGCATGGTTTCCCACGTGCCGGTGATGGTTGCCGCCATCGTCGTTGCGGTATTGGTGATGATGCTGGCTGCCGGCACTATCAGCGAGTTCATCGACAAGCACCCGTCGCTGAAAATGCTGGCGCTGTCGTTCCTGCTGGTAGTGGGTACCGTGCTGATCGCTGAATCCTTCGACGTACACGTGCCAAAAGGCTACGT
Organism: Pseudomonas sp. NBRC 111138; assembly: GCF_001320835.1. NCBI lineage: Bacteria > Pseudomonadati > Pseudomonadota > Gammaproteobacteria > Pseudomonadales > Pseudomonadaceae > Pseudomonas > Pseudomonas sp. NBRC 111138. The sequence goes on from NZ_BCBO01000102.1 coordinate 9,751, forward strand.
CTACTTCGCCATGGCGTTCTCGCTGGCGGTGGAAGCGGTGAACATCAAGATGCGTACCGCCATCGCGAAAAAGAAGAAACAGCAGGACCCGGTGAAACTGCGCAAGGACATTCCGGGTCAGTAAATTTGACCCGCGAGTGATCGTTCCCACGCTCCGCGTGGGAATGCCCTCTCGGACGCTCCGCGTCCGCAAAGTGACGCAGAGCGTCACAGGATGCGTTCCCACGCCGAGCGTGGGGAACGATCTTCATGACAGTTTTGTTTCAATCCCGAGTTTAGCTATGCGATGCTGGCGCAGAGCCCATTCGCCAACTACAGCTTAGGTACAAGACGTAGAGCGGCACGCGGTAACTTTCCTTCGCTCCTGCTGGAGCGCACCCACACGGGGGGCCGAGCATGCTGACCTTGCTCAATCTGCTTTCCGCCGTGACCCTGCTTATCTGGGGCACGCATATCGTCCGAACCGGCATCCTGCGGGTCTACGGTTCCAATTTGCGCCAAGTCATCGGGCAGAACATGTCCAAGCGCTGGCTGGCATTTGTCGCCGGTATCCTGGTGACGGCCATGGTGCAAAGCAGTAACGCCACCGCGATGCTGGTGACTTCGTTTGTCGGCCAAGGGCTGATGAGCCTCACGCCGGCCTTGGCCACCATGCTTGGCGCCGACGTCGGTACGGCCTTGATGGCGCGGGTGCTGACGTTCGATTTGTCCTGGCTGTCGCCGCTGCTGATCTTCCTCGGGGTGATTTTCTTCCTGTCGCGCAAGCAGACGCGGGCAGGACAGTTGGGCCGGGTCGGGATCGGCCTGGGCCTGATCATCCTCGCGCTGCAATTGATCGTCGAAGCCGCCGGGCCAATTACCCATGCCCAGGGCGTCAAAGTCATCTTCGCTTCGCTGACCGGCGATATCTTGCTGGACGCCCTGGTCGGCGCGCTGTTCGCCATGATTTCCTACTCCAGCCTTGCTGCGGTGTTGCTCACGGCCACCCTGGCCGGTGCCGGCGTGATCGGCTTGCACGTGGCCATCGGCTTGGTGATCGGCGCCAACATCGGCAGCGGTGTACTGGCTTTTCTCAGCACCAGCATGCAAAACACTGCCGGTCGTCAAGTGGCCCTGGGCAGCCTGTTGTACAAATTGATCGGTCTGTTGCTGATCATTCCGGTGCTCGACCCGCTCGTAGGCTGGATGGACGGCCTGGACTACAGCGTCCAGGGCATGGTCATCACCTTCCACCTGCTCTACAACGTCAGCCGCTGCCTGATCCTGTTACCCACCATCGGGCCCATGGCACGCCTGTGCGAATGGCTGCTGCCGGAACGCCCCGAAACCAATGGCAAGGCCAAGCCACGCCATCTGGACCTGGCCTCATTGAATACCCCAAGCCTGGCCCTGGCGAACGCCGCCCGCGAAACCCTGCGCCTGGGTGACTTGATCGACAATATGCTCACTTCGATGCAGGAAGTGCTGCGCGGCAATCAAACCGCCGTTACCCAAGAAATGCGCAGCCTGAGCGATGATGTCGAAGCGCTCTACAGCGCGATCAAACTCTACCTGGCGCAAATGCCCCGTGAAGACCTGAGTGAACAGGACAACCGCCGCTGGGCCGAAATCATCGAGCTATCGATCAACTTGAAATTGGCCGGTGACCTGATCGAACGCATGCTGCGCAAAGTCCAGCAACAGAAGACTTCGCAACGCCGGCAATTTTCCGAAGTGGGCCTGGAGGAACTCAGTGGCCTGCACAGCCAGTTGATCGCCAACCTGCGCCTGGGCCTGTCGGTGTTTCTCAGCGGCGACCCGGAAAGCGCCCGCCAATTACTGCGCGAAAAGCGCCGCTTCCGCGCCCAGGAACGCCGCCTGGCCCACGCCCATGTCAGCCGCCTGCAGCGCAAGATCGTGCAGAGCCTGGAAACCAGTTCCCTGCACTTGGAACTGATTGCCGACATGAAACGCTTGAACTCGTTGTTCTGCAGCAGTGCTTATGTAGTGTTGGAAACGTCCGACACTGGCGCGCTCTCGGCTGAAAGTATTGCCGACATTACCCATTCGCCCTGAACGTACGCCCGCGAGCGAAGTCAGTAAACAGTGGACCTCATTCGCCAGGAAGCTTGTTATGCGTCGCCTGTTACTCGCCTGCCTGCTCTTGGGCTCGGTACACGCCTTTGCCTTTG
>NZ_BCBO01000103.1:0-59602 GCF_001320835.1 Pseudomonas sp. NBRC 111138
ACCGCCTGCAAGTCGAGGGCTACACCTTGCCCAACGGCCTGCAACTGCTGCTCAAACCGGGCACCGAGCGTGGGCATGTCGCTATTCGCCTAGTGGTTGGTGTGGGCCTGGACGACTTCGGTTGCGAAGAAAAAGAGCTGCCGCACTTGTTCGAGCACTTGCTGTTCAGCGGTATCGACGGCGGCGGCGAAGGCGACCTCGAAGACCGCATGCAAGCCCTGGGCGGCGAGTGGAACGCCTACACCAGCAACGCCGACACCACCTTCGTGATCGAGGCGCCCGCGCAGAACCAACGCAAGGTGCTGGACCTGCTGCTGGCAATCCTCACGCGCACGCAACTGACCGACGCCCATATCAATGCCGCCAAGCAAGTGGTGGAGCGCGAAGACGGTGGCCATTATTCACACTTGCAACGCCTGCTGGATCGCCAAGACCTCGGTCACAGCGCCAGTAACCAATTGGCCGTGGAGTTGGGCCTCAAGTGCGCCGAACGCGCCGAGGTCAGCCACCTCACCCGCGACTCGTTGGAGAAGCTGCGCAAAGAATGGTACGCGCCGAACAACATGACCCTGATCGTCGTCGGCGATCTCGACAAACTGCTGCCCGCCTACCTGGAACGCACCTATGGTCAACTCGACCCAGTGGAGCCGAGCGAACATCGCCCCCTCCCGGAAATCCAGCATACCGCCGCCAGCCACCGCGACCTGATCCGCGGCTGGGTGGGCGATGGCGCCAAGCTGCACTGGCTGTTCCCAGAGCCTGTGCTGGACGACCAGCACGATGAAACCTACAACCTGCTCAAGGACTACCTCGACTGGGCGCTGTACCGGCAACTGCGCCTCAAGCACGGTTTGTCCTACGGCCCATGGGTGGAACGCGAAGTGCTCGGCGGCGTTGGGTTCCTCAGCCTGAATGCCGACCTTGAGCGAGAAAACCTCCCTGAAGCCGAGCAGGTCTTGCAAGACCTCAAGGCCCAGTTGCTCAAGGATGGCCTCGACCCAACGGTATTCACACGCCTGCAACAAGCCGCCATTGCCCGCCAAGCCTGGGCAGTGCAAGGCAACAGCGCACTGGCCGACTATTACTGGAGTGCGGCCGGCGACTACTCCAATGGACGTTTCAGCGACCCGGTCAAACGCATCAAGGCCGTGAGCCTGGCACAAACCAACCAGGCCATGCGCGAAGCGTTCCAGCAGCCGGGCTACTGGCGCATCGAAAAACCGCTGTTGAGTTATGACGCCTTGACCTGGATCGGTGCGGGCGTACTGGGCCTGATCATCCTTGGTTTGATCGGCCTGAGGCTTTATCGCAAACCTGTTGAGTAATGAGGCGCAGAATATCGGGCCAAGGCGTTATTCTGTCTGAGATTTTTCCCACAACCAGTGAACCGTCCATGCCGAACTTGCCGCCCCTCATCCAGCGCGTTATAGAACTGATCAAGCGCTACCCAGGGGTGATCGCACTCGGCGGTTTCATCTCGGGGGTGGGCAGCTTCATCCTGGTAGACCGCCAGCAGGGCATGGCCAGCTGGATTGCGGTGATCATGCTGGTGAGCTGGTTGTGGCTGATGCTGGAGAACAGTTTTACGCAACTGTTCACCAAGGTCTTCAATCGCGAGATCCCTGAACCGCTGCTGCGCTACGCCACCCAGATGATCCACCAGGAAAGTCTGTTTTTCGTCCTGCCGTTCTTTTTCGTCACCACCGCCTGGAACAGCGGCCAATCGTTGTTCACTGGCCTGCTCGGCGCAGCGGCGCTGGTGTCGATCATCGACCCGCTGTATTACAAATGGCTGGCGCCCAAACGCTCGCTGTTCCTGGCCCTGCACACCCTGACCCTATTCGCCGCGTTGCTGACCGCGCTGCCGATCATCATGCACCTGACCACCGCCCAGAGTTACAAACTGGCGTTGGGCGTGGCCATGGTCCTGTCGATCCCGAGCCTGGCCGTCAGCCTGCCGCTGCGTAGCCTCAAGGGCTGGGCGATGCTGCTGGGGGTAACGGCCGCCATCGGCTGCGCCGGCTGGTTCCTGCGCAGTTGGGTACCGCCCGCCACCCTGTGGATGACCGAAGTCGCCATCAGCACCCAACTGCAAGACCGCACGCCGGGCGACGACCTCAAGCAAGTCACCGCCGCCCAATTACGCAGCGGTGGGCTGTATGCGTACACCGCCATCAACGCACCACGCGGGCTGGATGAGCGGATCTACCATGTGTGGAAATTCAACGGCCAGGAAGTCGACCGCATTGCCCTGGACATCCATGGTGGGCGCAAGGAGGGCTATCGCGCCTGGACCCACAAGCAGAATTTCCCGGGTGACGCCGTGGGGCGCTGGCAAGTGCAGGTGCTCACCGAAGACGGCCAGGTCATCGGCGTTCTGCGCTTCAAGGTGATAGACACAGCACAAGCGGACAACCCAAAGTAAGCCGGATCGTGCTATTACGTAGCAATTGTGGATAGCCAAACAAGCTCGGAGCTTATGACCACTCGCACGACGGCCGGCGCGGCCCATCTTGATACGTCCAGCACCCCGCCTTCGCTACGGATTACCGGCGACTGGACGCTGGCCCACTATGCCCACCTGAAGAAGCTGTCGGCCACACTCGACGGCCAATATGACGCCGGCGCCCGCATTGACCTCAACGGCCTCGGTGCGCTGGATACCGCCGGCGCCTCGCTGCTGGTGGAGCTGCTGGGCCCTGCGCGCATCGAACATTCTGCCGAACAAACTGACTGCACCCTGGCAGCCGCCGACCGTGCCCTGCTCAAGACCGTCTACCGCTCCCTGAATGACTTTTGCGTACCGATCAAAGAGCCGGAAGAGGCCGCCGGCATTCAAGTGTTGGCTCGCATCGGCCGCGCAGTAGACACGGTCTGGCAAGACGCAATGAAGCTGTTGGGCTTTATCGGCCTGATCCTCGAAACCTTCGCCCGCGGTATTTGGCGGCCCAAGCGCTGGCGCCTGACGCCCATGGTCGCCCACATCGAACAGACGGGCCTGGATGCGGCGCCTATCGTCGCACTGCTGACCTTTCTGGTCGGCGCCGTCGTGGCCTTCCTTGGCGCCACCGTGCTCAAGAGCTTCGGCGCGACGATCTTTACCGTGGACCTGGTGGCGTTCTCCTTCCTGCGTGAATTCGGCGTGTTGCTCACCGCAATCCTCATCGCCGGCCGTACCGCCAGTGCATTCACCGCGCAAATCGGCTCCATGAAAGCCAACGAAGAAATCGACGCCATCCGTACCCTGGGCCTGGACCCCATGGAGCTGTTGGTATTGCCGCGCGTGCTGGCGCTACTGGTGGCGTTGCCGATGCTGACCTTCCTGGCGATGCTCTCGGGGATCGTCGGCGGTGGTGTGGTGTGTGCGGTGGCCCTGGATATTTCGCCGGCGATGTTTCTTTCGCTGCTGCAATCGGACATTGGCGTGCAGCACTTTCTGGTGGGCATGGTGAAGGCGCCGATCTTTGCCTTTTTGATCGCGGCCATTGGCTGCCTGGAAGGTTTCAAAGTCAGCGGCAGTGCCGAGTCAGTCGGCGCGCACACCACATCGAGCGTGGTGCAATCGATCTTTGTAGTGATCGTGCTGGATGCGGTCGCGGCGATGTTTTTCATGGAGATGGGCTGGTGAGTCGTCTACACCGTGCGCCCACTGAGGCGGTGATTGAAGTGCGTGGCTTGTGCAATCGCTTTGGCAGCCAAAGCGTGCATGAGAACCTCGACCTGGATTTGTACAAAGGCGAGATCCTGGCGGTGGTGGGGGGCTCTGGCAGCGGTAAATCCGTGTTGTTGCGCAGCATCGTTGGCCTGCGGCGCCCCAGCGAAGGCGAGGTACGGGTGTTCGGCAAAAACCTGCCGAGCCTGCCTGAACATGAACGCTCACTGGTAGAACGCCGCTTTGGCGTACTGTTCCAGAAGGGCGCGCTGTTTTCCTCGCTGACGGTGACCGAGAACGTGGCTCTGCCATTGATCGAGCACGCCGGCCTCAGCCGCGCCGATGCCGAGCACTTGGCGGCGGTCAAGCTGGCCCTGGCGGGGTTGCCGCTGTCGGCGGCCGACAAATACCCGGCCTCGTTATCCGGCGGCATGATCAAACGTGCCGCCCTGGCCCGCGCACTGGCCTTGGACCCGGACATCCTGTTTCTGGACGAACCCACCGCCGGTCTCGACCCCATTGGCGCGGCGCAATTCGACCAACTGATCCTCACCCTGCGCGATGCGTTGGGCTTGAGTGTGTTCCTGGTCACCCACGACCTCGACACGCTGTACACCATCACCGACCGTGTGGCGGTGCTGGCGCAGAAGAAAGTGCTGGTGGCCGACGCCATCGATGTCGTTTCGGAAACGGACGACGCCTGGATTCACGAATATTTCCACGGCCCCCGGGGCCGCGCGGCATTGGATGCCGCTCAATCGCTCAACGAGGTATGACATGGAAACCCGAGCCCATCATGTGATGATCGGACTGTTCAGCGTAATTGTGGTGGTCGGCGCGATGCTGTTTGGCCTGTGGCTGGCCAAGTCCAGCGTCGATACCGCCTTCCAGGATTACGAAGTGATCTTCAACGAAGCGGTCAGCGGCCTGTCCCAAGGCAGTGCGGTTCAGTACAGCGGCATCAAGGTGGGCGACGTGATCAGCCTGCGTCTGGACCCCAAAGACCCACGCCGAGTCCTGGCGCGCATCCGCCTGGCCGGGCAAACGCCAATCAAGGAAGACACCCAGGCCAAACTGGCCCTGACCGGTATCACCGGCACCTCGATCATCCAGCTCAGTGGGGGCACCCCGCAGAGCCCGGAGCTCAAGGGCAAGGACGGCAACCTGCCGGAAATCATCGCGTCGCCATCGCCTATCGCACGCCTGCTCAATAACAGCAACGACCTGATGACCAGCGTCAACCTGCTGCTGCACAACGCCAACCACCTGTTCTCACGGGAAAACGTCGAACGCCTGAGCAACACCTTGGACAACCTGCAACAAACCACCGGCGCCATTGCCGAGCAACGCGGCGACATCAAGGTGGTGATGCAGCAATTGATGCAGGTGAGCAAACAGGCGGGCGCGGCGCTGGAGCAAACCACCGTGCTGATGCGCAGCGCCAATGGTTTGCTCAGTGAACAAGGCAAGCAAGCCTTCGGCAGCGCCGAGCAGGCGATGAAATCCCTGGAGCAAAGCACCGCCACCATCAATACCTTGCTGACCAATAACCAGGACTCGGTGAACAGCGGCATGCAGGGCCTTAACGAGCTGGCGCCAGCCGTGCGCGAGCTGCGTGAAACCCTCGGCTCGCTGCGCGCCATCTCTCGCCGCCTGGAAGCCAACCCCAGCGGTTACCTGCTGGGCAGTGACAAGAACAAGGAGTTCACGCCATGAAGCGTGCTTACCACATGATCGTCCCCATGGCCCTGGCACTGGTCAGCGCGTGCTCGATCCTGCCCAAGCCGGACCCATCGGACGTGTACCGCCTGGCGTCCGCCCAACCGGCCAGCCAAGGCACGCCGGTGAGTTGGTCGCTGCGCGTGACCAAGCCGCAGACCAGCGAGTTTCTTGATAGCCCGCGCATCGCCGTAGTGCCAGATGGCAACTTGATCAGCAACTACGCGAATTCACGCTGGAGCGACCCGGCGCCGGTGCTGCTGCGTAATCGCCTGCTGGATGGCTTCCAGCGCGACGGGCGCGTGACGCTGTTGAGTACCGACGAGACCAACCTGCAAGCCGACTATGAACTGGGCGGGCAGTTGCAGGCGTTTCAGAGTGAGTATCGAGGCAAATCGGTGGAGGTGGTGATTCGTCTCGACGCGCGATTGGTGCGTGGGCGTGATCAAAGGATTATCGCCAGCCGCCGGTTTGAAGTGAGGCAGCCGATGAGTGACGCCAAGGTGCCAGCGGTGGTGGCTGCTTTTGGCCAGGCTGGGGATCGGTTGAATAAGCAGGTGGTGGATTGGGTAGTACAACAGGGTAATGCTGCGCCGAATAGATGATTCCGCCGCCCTGTAGGAGCGAGCTTGCTCGCGAAAAACCTGAGACCGCCTCGGGGAGTCTGGTGCCCCGCGTCACCGTTAACGTTTTTCGCGAGCAAGCTCGCTCCTACAGGGTGCGGCTCATGCTTAACCGAAGAACCAGTAGCACACCGAAATAGCCGCGACCACACCAGCAAACTCCGCGAACAACGCACATCCCACCGCATGCCGCGCCCGCTGGATGCCTACCGAGCCGAAGTACACGGCCAGCACATAAAACGTGGTTTCAGTACTGCCCTGTATCGTCGCCGCCACCAACGCCGCAAAGCTGTCCACACCCTGGGTCTGCATGGTCTCGATCAGCATCGCCCGTGCCGCACTGCCGGAGAACGGCTTGACCATTGCGGTCGGCAGAGCGTCGACAAAGCGCGTATCCAGGCCAGTCCAGGCCACCACATGGCGAATCCCTTCCAGGCCGAACTCCAAGGCGCCCGAGGCACGCAACACGCCAACCGCACACAGCATCGCCACCAGATAGGGCAGTAGGTTCTTGGCTACGTCGAAGCCTTCCTTGGCGCCTTCGACGAATGCCTCGTACACCTTGACCTTGCGCAACGCGCCGATCACCAGAAACAGCATGATCAAGCCAAACAGCGTGAGGTTGCCCAGGATCGACGACAAACCGGCCAGCGCTGTGGCAGACAGGGTCGCCAGCAGCGCCATGAAGCCGCCCAGTACCAGCGCGCCGGGGATCAGATAGGCCAGCACCACCGGGTCCCACAAACGCAGGCGCTGCATCACCGCCACCGACAGCAGGCCCACCAGCGTCGAGGCGCTGGTGGCCAGCAGGATCGGCAGGAACACCAGCGTCGGGTCCGCAGCGCCTTGCTGGGCGCGGTACATGAAGATGGTCACCGGCAACAGCGTCAGCGAGGACGCGTTGAGCACCAGGAACAGGATCTGAGCGTTGGTCGCCGTATTGGGGATGGGGTTGAGCTCTTGCAGCGCCTTCATGGCTTTCAGGCCGATGGGCGTGGCGGCGTTGTCCAGGCCCAGGCCGTTGGCGGCAAAGTTGAGGGTGATCAAACCGATCGCGGGGTGCCCGGCGGGCACTTCCGGCATCAGGCGGCGAAACAGCGGGCCGAGGGCCTTGGCCAGCCAATCGACGATCCCGGCTTTTTCGGCGATCCGCAGAAAGCCCAGCCATAACGTCAGGGTACCGAACAGCAGCACCATGACTTCCACCGATAATTTGGCCATGGCGAAAATGCTTTCGACCATCGCCGCGAAGATCCCGGCGTTACCGCCCACCAGCCATTGCGCCAGTGCTGACACCATTGCCACGACAAAGAAGCCAAGCCACAGGCCATTGAGCATCAGATAAGTCCCCCGAAAGATGGGGCGAATGATAACGGGGCTGGCAGAAACGACAAACCCCGGAATTTTCCGGGGTTTGTTTTCGATCAATCTGCAATCAGCTACGGGTGGCTTGTGCCGTAGGCAGGGCTTCCTTGCTGCGCCAGTGCGGCAGGGAATTCCAGTAGCGCTCGCCCTTGGCGTCGTCGTACATGCCTTCCCAACGGGAGATAACCAGTACGGCCAAGGCATTGCCGATCACGTTCAGGGCGGTACGCGCCATGTCCATCACACGGTCGACACCGGCGATAAACGCCAAGCCTTCCAGTGGGATGCCCACGCTGCCCAGCGTCGCCAACAACACCACGAAGGACACGCCCGGCACGCCGGCGATACCTTTGGAGGTCACCATCAGGGTCAGTACCAGCATCAGTTGCTGGCCGATCGACAGGTCGATGCCATACAGCTGGGCAATGAAGATGGCCGCGATGCTCTGGTACAGGGTCGAACCGTCGAGGTTGAACGAATAGCCGGTCGGCACCACGAAGCTGCAGATCGCTTTCGGCGCGCCGTAGGCTTCCATCTTCTCGATCACACGCGGCAGCACGGTTTCGGAGCTGGCGGTGGAGTAAGCCAATACCAACTCATCTTTGAAGATGCGGATCAGCTTGAGGATCGAGAAGCCAAACAGGCGTGCGATCAAACCCAGGACCGCGAAGGCGAAGAACAGGATCGCGACGTAAACCAGGATCACCAGCTTGGCCAGCGGCAGCAGCGAGGCGAAGCCGAAGTTGGCGACCGTCACCGCGATCAGCGCGAATACACCGATAGGGGCGTACTTCATGATCATGTGGGTGACTTTGAACATGCTCTCGGACACGCCCTGGAACATGGTCACCAGCGGTTCGCGCAGTTCAGGCTTGAGACTCGACAGGCCCAGGCCGAACAACACCGAGAAGAAGATGATCGGCAGCATCTCGCCACGGGCAACAGCGGCGAAAATGTTCGAGGGGATCAGGTTGAGGATGGTCTCGATGAACGCATGTTCATGCTGCACTTCGGCGGCAGTCGCCTGGTACTTGGAGATATCGACGGTACCCAGGGTACTCATGTCGATGCCAGCGCCTGGGTGGAACAGGTTGGCGAGCAACAGGCCCACCACGATGGCGATGGTGGTGACGATTTCGAAGTAGAGGATGGTTTTGACGCCGATACGACCGAGCTTTTTCGCGTCGCCTACACCGGCAATGCCGACGATCAGCGAAGAAATCACAATCGGGATCACGATCATCTTGATCAGGCGGATAAAGATATCGCCCGCCGGCTGCAACACATTGCTGATCCACCAGGCCTTTTCAGCACTGAAATGGTTGAGCACGGCACCGATTGCAATGCCCAGTACCAAACCGATGAGGATCTGCCAGGCGAGGCTTAGCTTTGCCTTCTTCATGTCATTACCCTTGCTTCAAGTGGACTTACGGCAAATGCGCCAGCTGCAACGCTCGAAAGCGAAAAAGTGTGTGCATCTGCCTCCATGGAAGGTCACCGCAGCGTGGCCGAAATGGCTTACTGGCAGGCGAAAAAAGGCGCAACTATTCCCATGCAAGGGAGCGACGTCTAATGCCGTAAACGCCTACCCTATGCCGAATCGGCATGGCTTTTTTTGAAAATATTTGTCCAAACGGTCAGTTCGTATCCGCCATTCGAGCGGGTGAATATGCCGTTAAGCAGCCAAATCAGGCTCGCGCAGAGATACTGGACGACTTCGATTGGCTGACAGAAATGTCTGAGAAATCCATCACCTAGGGCCGGAAAGATCCTATAGCGCGATTGAAAAATTCTCGATAGATGGTCACGCCGACATACCCAGTAATGGTTGGCCAGACGCAAAAAAACAAAACTGCGGCTATAGGCGGCATGAAACGCGGGAATGAGAGTCATAAGCCCGCCGCAAGTTCAGCAAGCTTGAGGTCTTGTGAACTTGCGTCGCAGCTTTTCGCCTGACCCGGCCCTTGCGCAGGTACTCCCTGTACCCGTAGGTCACGCCGATCCTGATCGATCAGAGCAACCCGGCCCCCTGGTCATGCATCACTCAAGGAGCGATGCAAACAGAAAGAAGCACAAGGGCTTCCTTCTATGGACGCCGGCTCCGTCAGACGGAACCTAGTACCAATTCGGATCTTTCTTGAGCTGTTCCATCAGCAGCTTTTGCATACCCTCGTCCGGCTTACCGAGGAAACGGTAATCGGCGTGCCGTGTCGGGGACTTGTCCGCTGGCAAACCCGCCGGGACTTCCACCAACATGGCGTAGGCATCTTCCTTGTCGAGGCTGAAGGCAACGATCAGGCGCTTGTTCAGGCAGGTGTCTGCGGTTTCACAAAGCGGCCCGACCAAGTACTTGTCGCCATCTTCCTCAACGGCATTCATTTGCTCGGCCGTGCCCGACAGGTTCATCACCCATTCGGGCAGGCGTTCCTCTTTCTTCACCACGTCTTGCCAGGTTTCACGGTACTGCGGATCCGCGCTGAGCAATTCGTTAGCCCGGGATTGGCCGTCGTTGGCGGCCATGGCCAGGCCGCTGCCGCCAAACAGCAGGGCGGCAGCAAGGGCTTTAAAAGGCAGGCTGACCATATTCAACCTCGGCCTTTGCGACCAAAGAAGAACGAAGCGATAAACATCACCAGGAAGACCACAAACAGGATCTTGGCGATGCCGGTGGCGGTGCCAGCGATACCACCGAAGCCCAGGACTGCGGCCACAATGGCGATGATCAGAAATGTGATTGCCCAACTCAACATGGTGATTCTCCTTATGCTTCTATAGGGGTAACAGCGGTGATACCGTGCAGCCGCTCAACACGAGCGACATTTTTTACCTAGAACACCCAACGGTCATGGGCCGGCAGTTCGTCCAGAGTGGAACCCTGGTCTACCAGGCTCAATTGCGGGGCAGTCACATCGGCGCTCGCGCTGCCAATGGAACGAAAATGGGTCTGGGTCATGACAGGACGTTCAAATTGCGGGGCTGGCTGCGCACGCTCCTGCCAATGCTGCAACTGCTGGCCGGCAATCAACGTGACCATCAAGGCCAGGCTGGCGAACAGGCCCTGCTGCAAGCGCAGCGGCGATACACGCAATTGGCTGAGGCTTTGGCGAGTCATGCTGCATTACTCCCGCATTCTGATTATTCGTTCATGACGCTCTTGGGGGAGATATTGCAGAGTGCATGCCAGCTTTATTGCAAAATAAAACACAATAAAATCAAGCACTTACACTTGCTCGATAGATTCGTCGCCTAGCATCCTGCACGATGCCTCCTTGCAGGCCGTGCGAAATGCACGATGGTCGGGGGTCGGAACCAGACACCCAGCGCACACATCGAAGGATCGAAGGGTGAAAGGAAGGGAAAATGCCTTCAGACGTCGTCTGTAGGAAGGCGCGCAGATAGCTGCACGAAGAAGCCTTTTATGAATCAGAATAAACCATGCAACTTGCCCGATTATTCCGGGACTAAACACCATCACATTTATAGTTAAGGAGTGCGGGACAGATGGATTCAGCCAAGGAACTTCAAGGCCGCATTCTTTTAGTGGATGACGAATCCGCGATCCTGCGCACCTTCCGCTATTGCCTGGAAGATGAGGGCTACACCGTCGCCACCGCGAACAGTGCCGCACAGGCCGATGCCCTGATGCAGCGTCAGGTGTTCGACCTGTGCTTCCTCGACCTGCGCCTGGGCGAGGACAATGGCCTGGACGTGCTGGCCCAGATGCGCGTGCAGGCTCCGTGGATGCGCGTGGTGATTGTGACCGCCCATTCGGCCGTGGATACCGCCGTGGACGCCATCCAGGCTGGCGCCGCCGACTACCTGGTCAAGCCTTGCAGCCCCGACCAACTGCGCCTGGCCACGGCCAAACAACTGGAGGTGCGTCAGCTCTCTGCGCGGCTGGAAGCGCTGGAAGGCGAGGTGCGCCAGCCCAAAGACGGCCTGGACTCCCATAGCCCGGCCATGATGGTGGTGTTGGAAACCGCGCGGCAGGTGGCCGGGACGGACGCCAATATCTTGATTCTCGGCGAGTCCGGCACCGGTAAAGGTGAGTTGGCTCGGGCGATACACGGCTGGAGCAAGCGCTCGAAGAAGTCCTGCGTGACCATCAACTGCCCTTCACTGACCGCCGAACTGATGGAAAGCGAACTGTTCGGCCATAGCCGCGGCGCATTCACCGGCGCCAGTGAAAGCACCCTGGGCCGAGTGAACCAGGCGGACGGCGGTACGCTGTTTCTCGACGAGATCGGCGATTTCCCCCTCACGTTGCAACCCAAGTTGCTGCGGTTTATCCAAGACAAAGAGTATGAGCGCGTGGGCGACCCGGTCACCCGCCGCGCTGACGTGCGCATCCTCGCAGCCACCAACCTGAACCTGGAAGACATGGTGCGCGATGGCCGTTTCCGTGAAGACTTGCTCTACCGCCTGAATGTCATCACCTTGCACCTGCCCCCGCTGCGCGAACGCAGTGAAGACATCCTGACCCTGGCTGACCGCTTCCTTGCCCGCTTCGTCAAGGAATACGCACGCCCGGCGCGCGGCTTCAGCGATAATGCCCGCGAAGCGCTACTGAACTACCGCTGGCCCGGCAATATTCGTGAACTGCGCAACGTAGTGGAACGCGCCAGCATCATCTGCCCCCAGGAGAAGGTTGAGATCAGCCACCTGGGGATGGCTGAGCAACCGGCCAACAATGCACCGCGTATCGGGTCGGCTTTGAGCCTTGACGAGCTGGAGAAAGCCCATATCGGCGCCGTACTTGCGACCAGCGACACACTGGACCAAGCGGCCCGCACACTCGGCATCGATGCGTCGACGCTGTACCGCAAACGCAAGCAGTACAACCTTTGAACAGGACCTTATGAAGCTCGCGATGAAACTGCGCACCCGGTTATTCCTGAGCATCTCAGCCTTGATTACCGTGGCTTTGCTGGGGTTGGTCCTGGGCTTGGTCAGCGTCATGCAAATGGCCAAGACCCAGGAATCGCTGATCCGCAGTAATTTCATCACCCTGGACCTGGGGCTCAAATTGCGTCAGAGCCTGGGTGACCAGTTGATCATGATGCTGGAGAAGCGTCCCGACCCAGACGCCCTGCAAGCCTCCACGCAGCATTATTTCGATCTGTTGGACCAGGGCATCGCCCATGAGCAGGTCGACGGCAAAAACCATGGCTTCAGCCAGGCACGCTCGGATTACCAGAATCTGCTCAAGGCGTTTGACCAATCCCAGCAGACATCACCGCCTGCGGGCAGCAAGGAAAAGCTCACCGAGACCTTCAACATACTGCGCAACGGCTTGATCGCCGACCACAAGCGGGCCCTGGAAAATATCAGTACCAGTGAGCATAAATCCCGTGAGCGCGCCTTGTTGATAGCGGGCCTGCTCGGGCTGGTAGGGCTCGCGGTGCTGATCATCGGTTTCGTCACGGCCCATGGCATCGCCCGGCGTTTCGGTGGTCCTATCGAAGCCTTGGCCAAGGCCGCCGACAAGATCGGGCAGGGCGACTTTGAAGTCACGCTGCCGATCTCCTCCGCAGCGGAAATGAACCTGTTGACCCGACGTTTCGGCATCATGGCCGAAGCGTTGCGCCAACATCAGGCCACTAACATCGATGAGCTGCTGGCCGGCCAACAGCGCCTGCAAGCGGTGCTCGACAGTATCGATGACGGCCTGTTGATGATTGATCGCCAAGGCTGCCTGGAGCACCTCAACCCTGTAGCGCAGCGCCAATTGGGCTGGGATGAGGAGCGGCTGGGTCAAGGCCTTGGCGAAGCCATGGGTCGTGCGGAAATGGATGAACAGCTGCAACTGGTGCTGCGCGGCGGCAACCTGGAGCGGGCCCCGGACGATCTGGAGGTGGAAGTCGAGGGTGAGTTGCGCCTGCTGACCTACAGCCTGACCCCGGTTAGCCATACACAGGGGCACATTCTCGGGGCCGTGATGGTGCTGCATGATGTGACTGAACAGCGCGCCTTCGAACGGGTGCGCAGCGAGTTCGTATTGCGCGCCTCCCATGAGCTGCGCACGCCGGTTACCGGCATGCACATGGCCTTCGGCTTGTTCCGTGAGCGGGCCAAGTTCCCACCGGACTCCCGCGAGGCGGACCTGCTGGATACGGTGAATGAAGAAATGCAGCGCCTGATGCAGTTGATCAACGACCTGCTCAACTTCTCGCGCTACCAGAACGGCCTGCAGAAACTCACCCTGGGCACGTGCGATGTCACCGACTTGCTGGAGCACGCACGGGCTCGGTTTGCTGAGCCTGCGAACGCCCAGCACATTGAGTTGCTGGTAGAAGCTCAACCTGAGTTGCCACGGCTGTATGCCGACCAAGTGCAACTGGAGCGGGTGCTCGACAACCTGTTGGGCAATGCCCTGCGCCACACCGCCGAAGGCGGGCAGATTCGCCTGCAGGCACGACGGCATGGCGAGCGGGTGATTATCAGCGTCGAGGACAACGGCGAAGGCATTGCCTACGGCCAGCAAGGGCGGATCTTCGAACCCTTTGTACAGGTGGGCCGCAAGAAGGGCGGTGCGGGCCTGGGCTTGGCACTGTGCAAGGAAATCGTGCAATTGCACGGCGGCCGCATGGGTGTGTACTCACGACCGGGGCAGGGTACGCAGTTCTATATGGCATTGCCCCTGTAGGAGCGAGCTCGCTCCTACCTGTACACCATCAGCGGTGATTCAAGGCCTTCAGGATCGCGGCGCTTTCAGCGTCTGGGGTGCCGTCAAACAATGACGGGCGAAAGCGCATCTGGAACGCAGCGATGACGTGCCTTGTGGCCACATCCAGCTCACCGGTCTGCGGCGTCTGGTAGCCCAGGCGCGCCAGCTCTTCCTGGAACCAGGTAATGCTCGGCAACTGCGCGGCGTACTGCACCTGGAACCGGGCCACTGCCTGGGCATCCGGCCACACGGCCAGACCTTCTGCCGCCAAGCGTTTCCAAGGGAACAACGGGCCTGGGTCCAGCTTGCGCAGTGGGGCAATGTCGCTGTGCCCGATGATGTTCTTGGGGTCGATGCCATTGCGCTTGCTGATGTCCTTGAGCAGCACGATCAGCGACTGCACCTGCGCTTCGGAATACGGGTACCACACACGCCCCGTCGGCGTATCACTGAACCCTGGGTTGACGATCTCTATGCCGATGGAGCTGGAGTTGAGCCAGGTGCGCCCCATCCACTCGCTTTCCCCGGCGTGCCAGGCGCGCTGGCTTTCATCCACCAGCTTGTAGATGGTGCCGGAGGCGTCGTCGCCGATCAGGTAATGGCTGCTGACCTGGCCATGGGTCAACAGCGCCAGGGAACGTTCAAGGTTGGTCGAGGTGTAATGCACCACAACGAACTGCACGCGGTTGTCGTGGTTGACCGAGGGATGGCTGGTGTTCAGGCGCGGGCCACTGGCGCAGCCGGCGAGCAGAAGAAACGCTAAAGCGATATACAAGGATTTCATGGCGAGAGGCATTACACTGAAAGACGATAATGCAACAGTGTAACGTAAGGTTCATGGCTAGGCGGTCAAATCACAAAATGGAACATCTTTTATGCCGCCTGCACCTGATTACGTCCCGCAGCCTTTGCCCTGTAGAGCGCCTCGTCGGCACGCTTGAGCGCCAGGTCACTGCGCTCGCCGGCCTGAAACTGCGCCACGCCCATGGACACCGTGATCGTTACCGGCTCGCCCTTGAAGTGGAACGGGCACGCTGCAATGGCCTCACGCAATACTTCACCTACGGCCAGGGCATCCGCCAAGGCTGAGTCGGGCATGAGCAGCACAAACTCTTCACCACCAAACCGCGCGATGAAGTCAGTCGGCCGCAGGCGTTTGCTCAGCACGTTGGCGATGATCTTCAAGACCTTGTCCCCTGCCAGGTGACCGTAGCCGTCGTTGATGCGCTTGAAGTGGTCCAGGTCGAGCATGGCCAGCGACAGGCTGTTACCGCGCTGATGCCAGGCGTTGACCTCGTAATCGAGGCGTTCGCTCCACGCCGCACGGTTGGGCAGCCCGGTGAGCGGATCGATCAAGGCCTTCTGGCGCTGCACCTCGAGGTGCTCGCGGTATCCCTGGGCCTCCTGCTCCATATGGGCCACGCGTTCAGCCAGGCCTTTGAGGCGTGCGGCCACTTCCTGTTCCCGCAGGTCACGCTGTTGCTGGTGTTCATCCATGGTGCCGAGCAAGCCTTCAAGGTGGCTTTCGAGCACCTGCTTGAGGCTGTCCAGGTCGGCGGCGTCCTGCACGCTGCTTTGCAGGCCGTCCACCTGCTCGCGAATCTGTGTGTCCAACTCCCGCGCGGCCAGGCTGCTGTCGGCGTGGCCTTCGCTGGCGACCTGCAAATGCCCTTGGAATGCCTCGAGACGCTCGTTGAGCTGCTTGAGATAAGCCTCGAACTCATGCTGGCCACTGTCGGTGACCGCCAGCATCAGCACGGCCAGGTCATCCAGGATCGGCAGCAGTTCGTACCAATTCAAACCATGGGCGAGACGCTCACGCATCGCCTCGGCCTGGGGCTGGTGACGTTCGGGCAGGGAAAGGTCTTCCAGCAGGCCGAGCAAAGTGCCTTCAATGTGCTTGGCCACCGAGCTGTAGGACGGTTCAGGCGAATCGGGCAGGGCGCAGGTGCCGTCCGGTTGCAGCTCGTCAGGCTCGGGGCTTTCCAGCACGGGGGGCAGCGACAGGCTGCCGATGGTGGTCTCATCCGGCGTTTCGACTGGAGCCGGCGGCGGTTCGATAAAGGCAGCGAGTGCGCTTTCGTGAGCAGGCTCCGCAACCGGTGGCGCCTGCACGTCGGGCTCCGGTAATTGCGCAGGCGCAATCGACGGCACCTCTGGAGCGTCGAATACCGGCGTTTCTCTGGCGACCTCTTGCCCTTCGGCCGCAGCAACAGGCGCAGCCTTCAAGGCCACGGGTGTGGGTGACAGCGGTGCAAAGGCACGCAAGGCTTGGGTCAGCTCTTCCGATTGCGCAAGTTCTTCCGGTTCGGGTGCGGGTTTGGGCGCTGCAGGCTTTGGCGCTGCCAATTGCATTGCCGGCAGTGGCTCAGCGTCAACCGGCAATGCTTCACTGGCGGCCTCCTTACTACCGAACAGGCGTTGCAACAGGCCCGGGCCTGGGCGTGCGGTATCGCCTTCAGGCTCCAGATTATTCAGCGCCTGCCCCTGCAGGCTGCTCAGCTCACTGAGTAGCAGGGGTATCTCCCGCGCTTGTGCCACGCGACCATCGAGTTGCTTGGCGAAGGTTTTCAGCGGGCGAGCCACCTCGCGGGGCAACGGCAGCTTTTGCAACTGGGTGACCAAGGCGGTGAGCGCGGTGCTGATCTGGTCGACACGGGTTTCGCGGCGCTGCTCCGAATCCAGCACGGCCTTTTCCAGGCGTGGCAGTAAAGCGGCGAGGGCAGCGTCCATGTCGTCCGTGCGCACGACATCGCGCATTTCCTTCATGCATTGATCGACGGCGCGGTCGGTGCCTTCAGCGGCCAGCGTGCTGCGCACCAGCCCGCGGCGCAGCAAATCGAGGCGGGCAGCCCAGCGGCGTTCGAGTTTGTCTTGTTGCTCGATGCTCTGGAGGTATTTCTCTTTCCAGCGCTGGGCGTCGTCGCTCATGCAAGGGGTCCGCGAGGGCCTGGGCTCAACGCGGGTAATGCATCAGCCGTGAGCGAACCCGGCAGACGAATCTCTACCGCGACCGGCAGGTGATCGGAAATGGGCTGCGCTAGCACCTGCACACTTTCCAGTGTGAGGCTTGGGCTGAGCAGGATATGGTCAAGACAGCGCTGCGGGCGCCAGCTGGGAAACGTGGCTTCGACTTGCGGGGCCAGTAACCCCAGGTCGCGCAGCGGAGAATTCTGCAGCAGGTCGTTGGCATGGGTGTTCATGTCACCCATGAGCACCTGGTGCTTGTAGTTACCAATCAATTCACGCACGTAGGCCAGTTGCAGGTTGCGCGTACGCCCCCCGAGGGCCAGGTGCATCATCACCACCACCAAGGCTTCCGGGCCTTCGCCAAAACGCACAAGGATCGCCCCGCGCCCTTTGGGGCCTGGCAAGGGATGATCTTCAATAGCCGTGGGTTTGAGGCGGCTGAGTACGCCATTGCTGTGCTGCGCCAGGCGCCCCAGGTTGCGGTTGAGTTGCTGATACCAGTACGGGAAGGCGCCCAGCTGAGCCAGGTGTTCCACCTGGTTGATATAGCCGGAGCGCAGGCTGCCGCCGTCGGCTTCCTGCAGGGCGACCAAGTCGAAGTCGCTGAGCAGGTCGCCGATTTTCTGCAGGTTACCGGTACGCCCCTTGTGGGGCAGCAGGTGCTGCCAGCCACGCGTAAGATAGTGCCGATACTTCTCGGTACTGTTGCCCACCTGGATATTGAAGCTGAGCAGGCGCAAGCGGCTGTCTGCCGGCAGGCCTGTGGACTCCAGGTGATGCTCGTTGACCTGCGGTTCATGCAGGCCAACGACACGCTCGGTACCCCAGCGGCGCATGGCGAGCCCCTTACTTGGCAGCGCGTTCTTTGGCAATCAGTTGGTCGGCAACGTTCAGGGTCGCTTCAGGACCACCGGTGCTGCCCAGGTCGAAACGGTATTTGCCGTTGACGATCAGAGTTGGAACGCCTTGCACGCCGTACTTCTGCGCGAGTTCCTTGGCCTGTTTGATTTGGCCCTGGATAGCGAAGGAGTTAAAGGTCGCCAGGAACTTGTCCTTGTCGACACCTTGAGTAGCAACGAAGTCAGCCATTTCGTCCGGTTTGGTCAGGCGCTTGCCTTGTTTCTGGATCGCTTCGAAGACAGCGTTGTGGACCTTGTGCTCAACACCCATGGCTTCCAGCGTCAGGAACAGTTGGCCGTGGGCGTCCCATGGGCCACCGAACATGGCAGGAATGCGACGGAAGTTAACATCCTTGGGCAGCTTTTCAGCCCATGGGTTGATAGTCGGCTCGAAGGCGTAGCAATGCGGGCAGCCGTACCAGAACAGCTCCACCACCTCGATCTTGCCGGGTACCGCAACCGGAACCGGGTTAGCCAGTTCAACATAGGTTTTACCGGCTTCAAGCGGCACATCGGCAGCTTGAGCGGTCATGCCGAAGAGGCTGGCAGTGACGAGAGCGGCGCTGAGGATCAGATTACGCATGCTTTACTCCTGGACAAATAAAGTCGCCTCACGCGACCTTTGTTGTGACAGGTCTACGCGGACATGAGTTCGTTAGTGTAACGGCAGCGGCCACAAAAAAGGGCGGCCTGAGCCACCCTTTTTATGCTTGCATCGCGGGATTAATCGAGCGTTAACGCCCAGCCCCGTCAGTGCAGGCCCTGGATATAACTGGAGAGGGCTGCGATGTCTTCGTCGCTCAGCTTGCGAGCGATGGTGCGCATGGTCATGGCGTCCCCATCGTTGGCCCGGCCGGCTTCTTCTTTGCGGAAGTCGGTCAACTGTTTGGCGATGTAGGTGGCATGCTGGCCGCTCAGGTGCGGGAAGCCTGCGGCAGCGTTGCCTGCGCCATTGGGCGAGTGGCAACCGGTGCAGGCGGGCAAGCCTTTTTCCAGATTACCGCCACGGAACAACTGCTCTCCGCGGGCGACCAATTTAGGATCGGCAGCTCCCACGCTACCCTTCTGGCTGGCAAAATACGCCGCGAGGTCCGCCAGGTCCTGATCGTTGAGATTGGTCAGCAGGCCGGTCATTTCCAGCACCGTGCGCTTGCCGTCCTTGATGTCGTGCATCTGCTTGCTCAGGTAGCGTTCACCCTGGCCGGCCAGTTTGGGGAAGTTCGGCGCCGGGCTGTTACCATCCGGCCCGTGGCAGGCACCACACACGGCGGCCTTCGCTTGACCGGCAGTGGCATCACCTTTGACGGGGCCCTCTGCAGCGACGGCAGCGCCTGTGATGCCCAAGGTCAACAGCAGACTCACGATCAGTTTGTTCATCAGCTAATCCAACTACGGCTAAGGGTTTAAGAGTTATCTACCGGGTTTACTCACCATCAAATCAATGACGGCCTGGTAATCCTCAGTACTGCAGTCCATGCACAAACCACGCGGCGGCATTGCCTTGAAACCCTGGGTCACGCACTGCTTCAGCCTGACCATGCAAACTCGGTTGATCCTGTGTAGCCTGAGCGCCGTAAAGCGGAATCAGGGCAGCAGAAGCGAGCAACCGTCGGTCCATACATCGACCTATTCAGGGTTTGAGAGCGTTTTGCGTTCTAATGCGCAATAAAGGTCTTTCGCTCCCGTGAACCTCATCCTTCGCTGGGACAAAGCACACACAAAATCTGCGGCATTATATACTGGCGCTACTGAAACGGAAACGACACCGCTTGCCGCACCCTTTCTCGGCACCGCCCACATCGGAAATCTCATGCAACTCAAGAACCCCATCCTCGGCCTGTGCCAACAGTCCACCTTCATGCTCAGCGCCGCCAAAGTGGACCAATGCCCCGATGACGAGGGCTTTGAAGTCGCCTTTGCCGGCCGTTCCAACGCCGGTAAATCCAGCGCACTGAACACCCTGACTCACGCCAGCCTGGCGCGCACCTCGAAAACCCCGGGCCGCACGCAACTACTCAATTTCTTCAAGCTAGACGATGATCGGCGTCTGGTCGACCTGCCGGGCTACGGTTATGCAAAAGTACCTATCCCGCTGAAGCTGCACTGGCAGCGTCACCTTGAGGCTTACCTGGGCGGTCGCGAGAGTTTGAAGGGTTTGATCCTGATGATGGACATCCGCCATCCAATGACCGACTTCGACTTGCTGATGCTCGACTGGGCTGTCGCCAGCGGCATGCCGATGCACATTTTGCTGACCAAGGCCGACAAGCTCACCTACGGCGCAGCCAAGAACACCCTGCTCAAAGTGCAGTCCGAAATCCGTAAGGGCTGGGGCGATACCATCACGATTCAGCTGTTCTCCGCCCCCAAGCGCATGGGCCTTGAAGAGGCCTACACCGTGCTGGCCGGCTGGATGGCATTGGCGGACAAGGGCGCAGAAATCGCCGAGTAACTTTTCTGCGAGCAAAAAAAACCCCGGACTTCTTTTGGGGAGGGGAAGTTCGGGGTTCAAGTTCCGGACCGCTAGGGCGGGGTCCAGAATTATCTGCCAACACTTAACACAACATAGGAGCATTGAAGGGCTTCACCACCCATTCAGTAACTCTGAGTGGCAGTTCACAGGTTAAGTTCCGACAGGCTCAAAAAACTATTGGAAATAACTGACGACGGTTTCCGATCTAAACCGCTTCGCCACCACTGACGGTGATGGCAAAGCCGCGGAATCAGTGCGCCTCGTCCCAGTTATCGCCTACGCCTACGTCCACCACCAAAGGCACGTCCAACTGAGCCGCCGCGCTCATATGCTCGCGAATCTTCTCGCTGACCTGCGCGACCAGGTCTTCACGCACCTCCAGCACCAATTCGTCGTGCACCTGAAGGATGACCTTGGCATCCAGGCCCGACTCGGTCAGCCAGTTATCCACCTGCACCATGGCTTTCTTGATGATGTCCGCCGCCGTGCCCTGCATCGGCGCGTTGATCGCTGTGCGCTCGGCCGCCGCGCGCTCCTGGGGCTTGTTGGAGTTGATATCCGGCAAGTACAGGCGCCGCCCGAAGAAGGTTTCGACATACCCCTGATCCGCCGCCTGGGCGCGGGTTCGCTCCATATATTCGCGCACCCCTGGATAGCGAGCGAAGTACACATCGATGTAAGCCTTGGCGGTCTTGGTATCGACGCCGATGTCCTTGCCCAGCTTCTGGGCGCCCATGCCGTAAATCAGGCCAAAGTTGATCGCCTTGGCGCTGCGGCGCTGGTTGGACGTGACCTCATTCAACTCGACCTTGAACACTTCGGCCGCCGTGGCCGTGTGCACGTCCAGGTCATTGCGGAAGGCGTTCATCAGGCCTTCGTCCTTGGACAAATGCGCCATGATCCGCAGCTCGATCTGCGAATAGTCCGCCGCCAGCAGTTTGTAGCCCTTGGGCGCGACAAACGCCTGGCGAATGCGCCGCCCCTCGGCGGTGCGCACCGGGATGTTCTGCAGGTTCGGATCGCTGGAGGACAAGCGCCCGGTCGCCGCGACGGCCTGGTGGTAAGACGTATGAATACGCCCGGTACGCGGGTTGATCTGTTCCGGCAGGCGGTCGGTATAGGTACTTTTGAGCTTGCTCATGCTGCGGTACTGCATCAGTACCTTGGGCAACGGAAAATCATCTTCGGCCAGTTTGGCCAACACTTCCTCAGCGGTGGATGCCTGGCCCTTGCCGGTTTTTTTCAGCACCGGCATGCCGAGCTTCTCGTACAGGATCGCCCCGAGCTGCTTGGGCGAGCCCAGGTTGAATTCTTCACCGGCGATCTCGTACGCCTGGCGCTCCAGCTCGACCATCTTGTTACCCAGCTCGATGCTCTGAATGCCGAGCAGGTCCTTGTCTACCAGTGCGCCCTGGCGCTCGATGCGTGCCAGCACCGGCACCAGCGGGATCTCGATGTCCGTCAGCACACTGGCCAGGCTCGGGATCGCCGCCAGTTGCGCGTACAAGTGCTGATGCAGGCGCAAGGTCACGTCGGCATCTTCGGCCGCATAGGGGCCGGCTTGCTCAAGGGCGATCTGATCGAACGTGAGTTGCTTGGCCCCTTTGCCGGCGATGTCCTGGAAGCTGACCGTGTCGTGGTCCAGGTACTTCTTCGCCAGACTGTCCATATCGTGCCGGGTCGCGGTGGAATTGAGCACGTAGGATTCGAGCATGGTGTCGAAGGCGATGCCGCGCACGGTAATGCCCTGGGCAGGGTCGCCACCAATGGCGCAGTTGGCCAGGATGTTCATGTCGAACTTGGCGTGCTGGCCCACCTTGAGTTTGGTCGGGTCTTCCAGCAGCGGTTTCAGGGCCAGCAGAACGGTGTCGCGGTCCAATTGATCCGGCGCGCCGATATAGGAATGGGTCAGCGGGATGTAGGCGGCTTCATGGGGCTGCACAGCAAACGAGACCCCGACCAATTGCGCCTGCTGGGCGTCGATGCCGGTGGTTTCGGTGTCGAAAGCAAACAACGGCGCATCGTGGAGTTTTTTCAGCCACACGTCGAAGGTAGCCTGGTCCAGAATAGTGGTGTAAACCGCCTCTACCGGTACTGATATAACAGCCTCGACCGGCATCTCGGCGGCCGGCGCAACCTCGCTCGCCGACTTGAGCTCGACACGCTTGGCATCGCGCTGGATTTCGTCGTACCAGCTCTTGAACTCAAGCAGCGTGTACAGCTCCAGCAGCTTTTCGCGATCCGGTTCGATCAGGTGCAAATCATCCAACCCGATATCCAGCGGCACATCGATCTTGATCGTCGCCAACTGATAGGACAGGAATGCCATCTCCTTGTGCTCCTCCAGCTTGGCCGGCAGGGTCTTGGCCCCACGGATAGGCAGGGTCGGCACAATATCCAGCTGCTCATAAAGCTCTTTGAGGCCGCCATTGACTCCCACCAGCAAGCCGGAGGCGGTCTTGGGGCCAATGCCCGGAACGCCGGGAATGTTGTCGGACGAATCCCCCATCAACGCCAGATAGTCGATGATCTGCTCCGGAGCGACGCCGAATTTCTCCTTAACGCCCTCGATGTCCATCGAGCTACCGGTCATGGTGTTGACCAAGGTAATGTGGCCGTCCACCAGCTGCGCCATGTCTTTGTCACCGGTCGAGATCACCACCGGGCGGCTGGCGGCCGCGCTGCTGCGGGCCAGGGTGCCGATCACGTCATCGGCCTCGACGCCCTCGACGCACAGCAACGGGAAGCCAAGAGCGATCACGCTTTGATGCAGCGGCTCGATCTGCAGGCGCATGTCATCAGGCATGCTCGGGCGGTTGGCTTTGTATTCGGCGTACATCTCATCGCGAAAAGTCCCACCCTTGGCGTCGAAAACCACCGCAAATGGGCTGTCCGGGTACTGCTTGCGCAGGCTTTTGAGCATGTTCAACACGCCCTTGACCGCACCGGTGGGCAGGCCTTTGGAGGTGGTCAGCGGTGGCAGCGCGTGGAAGGCGCGATACAGATAAGAAGAACCGTCCACCAGGACGAGGGGCGCTTGGCTCATGAGCAGGATCAACCTTTTCGGCGGGTCAGGCGCTAGAATAGCCGGACCAATGAAAACAAAGGGACAAGGTTATCATGCGTACATTCAATCGCCTGCTGTTGACCGGTTTGATTGCACTCGCTCCGATGGCTGCCATGGCGGCAGACAATGCCCCTGGAGGTGATCCGGAAGTTACCATTCGCACGGAAGGCGACAAAACCATCCAGGAATACCGCCAAAACGGCTTTCTGTACGCGATCAAGGTCACCCCGAAGGGCGCACCACCGTACTTTCTGGTACGTGCGGACGGCACCGACGCGAACTTCATCCGCTCTGACCAGCCGGATATGCTGATCCCGTCATGGAAGATCTTCGAATGGAAATGATTTCTTAATTTTAACCGGCGCTGCCCACCGCAGCGCCCGTAACGGCAGTTTTAACCATGTCTGTGTTCACCCCCCTGGCTCGGCCTGAGCTGGAAACCTTTCTCGCCCCTTATGGGCTCGGCCGCCTGCTTGATTTCCAGGGGATTGCCGCCGGCAGCGAAAACACCAATTTCTTTATCAGCCTGGAGCAGGGCGAGTTCGTCCTGACCCTGGTTGAGCGTGGCCCGGTGGCAGAAATGCCGTTCTTCATCGAACTGCTCGACGTGCTCCACGACGCCGACCTGCCTGTGCCGTACGCCCTGCGTACCACCGACGGCATCGCTTTGCGCGAACTCAAGGGCAAACCGGCCTTGCTGCAACCGCGCCTGGCGGGCAAGCACATCAAGGAGGCCAATGCACAGCATTGCACCCAGGTTGGCGAATTGCTCGGCCACCTGCACTTGGCCACCCAGGGCGAAAAGGTACTTGAACGCAAGACCGACCGCGGCCTGGATTGGATGCTCTGCGAGGGCGCGCAACTCATTTCGCACCTCAACGAGGCCCAGCAACGCCTGTTGCGCGATGCGCTGGCCGAGATAGACGCCCACAAGGCCGACATCCTCGGCCTGCCGCGGGCGAATGTGCACGCCGATCTGTTTCGCGATAACGCGATGTTTGAAGGCACGCACCTGACAGGCCTGATCGACTTCTACAACGCCTGTTCGGGGCCGATGCTCTACGACGTGGCCATCGCCTTGAATGATTGGTGCTCGGATGCCGATGGCGTGATTGACGGTCACCGTGCCCGGGCGCTGCTGGGCGCTTACGCGGGGCTACGGGCGTTTACCGCGAAGGAAGCCGAGCTATGGCCGACCATGCTGCGCGTGGCGTGCGTACGGTTCTGGCTGTCCCGGCTGATCGCGGCCGAATCATTTGCAGGGCAGGATGTGTTGATTCATGACCCGGCTGAGTTCGAGCACCGCTTGGCGCAGCGTCAACAGGTCACGGTCCACCTGCCGTTCGCACTTTAAAAGACCGACTCGGCCAATGTGGGAGCTGGCTTGCCTGCAATAGCAGTATCGACTGATACTGCGCTATCGCGGGCAAGCCCACTCCCACAGGGGTTTTGTGTTGCGTGTTAGAGCGACTCCAGGCAACCGGCCAAGTCATTGCCGAGCCTTTCCAGTACCTGCTCATAACCCTGCGCGGTAGCTGGCGTATAGCCACCCAACGCATCCAATTCCGCCAACTTCACCGGCAACCCGGCCACCAGGGTTTCGGCCAAGCGAGGTCGCAACGGCGGCTCGCTGAACACGCAAGTCTTGCCCACTTCCTGCAAACGCGCGCGCATCGCCGCTACGTGCTGCGCGCCCGGCTGCACTTCGGCGGCCACGCTGAACACGCCAGCATGCTTCAAACCGTACGCCTCTTCGAAGTAATCAAAGGCTTCGTGGAACACGAAATAAGGTTTGCCATCAACGCCCGCCAAACGCTGCTTCAGGCGCGCATCCAGCGCGTTCAGGCGTTCTTCGAAGGCCTTCGCATTGCTCTGATAACGCTCGGCATTGGCTGGGTCGGCAACGCTCAGATCGGCCGCCATCCGAGCGGCGATCACACGTGCATTGACCGTGGACAGCCACAGGTGCGCATCCACACTGCCTGGGCGGTGATCGTGATCATGTTCGTCGGCTTCATCGGCATGAGAGTGGCTATCTTCGCCGAAGACGCGCAGTTTCATGCCTGGCAGGTCCTGCACGGCCACCGTTGCCGCTGTACGGCTTTTAAGCACACGCGGCAAAAACGTTTCCATGTCTGGCCCAATCCAGTACAGCAGGTCGACCGACTGCACGCGCCGTACGTCGGATGGGCGCAAAGCAAAGTTATGCGGCGACGCCCCCGGCGGCAGCAATACCTCTGGAACAGCCACGCCGTCCTGCACGGCAGCGGCAATCAGTTGCAAGGGCTTGATGCTCGTCAGCACCTTGACCTCGGCCTGAGCGGCACCCGCAACGAATAAACTGGTGACAAATACGACAAAAACGGGAAAAAGTCGGGACACGATGACCACTCGATGGCGTAGGAACGGGTAACATAATAACGTCTCTATCAAATATCTGTCGCCGCTCATGCCTAAAACACCGCTTGCCAGCCGTCCCCACGACCACTCTCACTGCGTGCACACCGCATTGTCAGAGGCCGACACCCTGTGCGCAAAGAAAGGCTTGCGCCTGACCGCCTTGCGTCGCCGGGTGCTGGAGCTGGTGTGGCAGAGCCACAAGCCTTTGGGCGCGTACGACATTCTCGGCGTCCTCAGCGAGCAGGACGGCCGCCGCGCCGCGCCGCCCACCGTTTACCGTGCGTTGGATTTCCTGCTGGAAAACGGCCTGGTGCACCGTATCGCCTCGCTTAACGCCTTTGTCGGCTGCAACCACCCGGAGCACGCGCATCAGGGCCAGTTCCTGATCTGCCGCGAGTGCCACGCCGCCATTGAGCTTGAACAAAAAAGCATCAGCGACGCCATTATCAAAAGCTCTGCCGACGTCGGCTTCAAGGTCGAAGGGCAAACGGTCGAAGTGGTCGGCCTGTGCGCAGGCTGCCAGGGGGTTTGATGAGCAATGCGTTAATCCGCCTGGAGCAGGTCGGGGTCACGTTCGCCGGGCAAAACGTGCTGGAGAACATCGCACTGAGCGTGGAACCGGGGCAAATCGTCACCCTGATCGGCCCCAACGGCGCTGGCAAGACCACCTTGGTGCGCGCCGTGCTCGGGCTGCTCAAGCCCCACAGCGG
Source organism: Pseudomonas sp. NBRC 111138 (assembly GCF_001320835.1). Taxonomy (NCBI): domain Bacteria; kingdom Pseudomonadati; phylum Pseudomonadota; class Gammaproteobacteria; order Pseudomonadales; family Pseudomonadaceae; genus Pseudomonas; species Pseudomonas sp. NBRC 111138. The sequence continues at coordinate 26,546 of NZ_BCBO01000103.1, forward strand.
CACGGTTTGGCGCAAGCCCAAGCTGCGCGTGGGCTATATGCCGCAAAAGCTGCATGTGGACCCGACATTGCCGCTCTCCGTATTGCGCTTCCTGCGCCTGGTGCCTGGCGTAGACCGCGCCCGCGCCCAGGCTGCGCTTAAGGAAGTCGGCGCCGAACACGTCATCGACAACCCGGTGCAAAGTATTTCCGGCGGCGAAATGCAGCGCGTGCTGCTGGCCCGCGCCTTGCTGCGCGAGCCCGAGCTGCTGGTACTCGATGAACCCGTGCAAGGTGTCGATGTCGCCGGCCAGGCCGAGCTGTACAGCCTGATCACCCGTCTGCGCGACCGCCATGGTTGCGGCGTACTGATGGTCTCCCACGACTTGCACCTGGTCATGAGCACCACCGACCAAGTGGTCTGCCTCAACCGCCACGTGTGCTGCTCCGGCCACCCGGAACAGGTCAGTGGCGACCCGGCGTTCGTGGAGCTGTTCGGCAAGAACGCCCAGAGCCTGGCGATCTACCATCACCACCATGACCACGCCCATGACCTGCATGGCGCCGTCGTCGATACCCCCCACGTTCATGGAGATAGCTGCAAGCATGGCTGATTTTCTGCTCTACGCCCTGCTGGCAGGCTTGGCTTTGGCACTGGTGGCGGGCCCATTGGGCTCGTTTGTGGTCTGGCGGCGCATGGCCTATTTCGGCGACACCTTGTCCCATGCCGCCTTGCTGGGCGTGGCCATGGGCTTTCTGCTGGATGTAAGCCCGGCCATCGCCGTGACCGTCGGCTGCCTGTTGCTAGCCGTAGTGCTGGTGACCCTGCAGCAACGCCAGCCACTGGCCTCCGACACTCTGCTGGGCATCCTCGCGCCCAGCACCTTGTCCTTGGGCCTGGTGGTGCTGAGCTTCATGCATGAAGTGCGCATCGACCTGATGGCCTACCTGTTCGGCGACCTGCTGGCGATCAGCCCGACCGACCTGGCCTGGATCCTCGGCGGCAGCGCTGCGGTGCTGGTGTTGCTGGTGGCCCTGTGGCGCCCGTTGCTGGCGATCACCGTGCATGAAGAACTGGCCAAGGTAGAAGGCTTGCCCGTCGCAGGCCTGCGTATGGCCTTGATGTTGCTCATCGCCGTGGTGATTGCTGTCGCGATGAAGATTGTCGGCGTATTGTTGATCACGTCGCTGCTGATCATTCCAGCCGCCGCTGCCCAGCGCCACGCTCGCTCTCCGGAGCAGATGGCAATTGGCGCCAGCCTCCTGGGGATGCTTGCAGTGTGTGGTGGCCTGGCGCTGTCCTGGTTCAAGGACACACCGGCCGGGCCGTCGATTGTGGTTACGGCGGCCGCCCTGTTTCTGCTGAGTTTTGTCCTGCCCCGTCGAGGGGTGTAGACTTGCTCGCTTTTTGCGCAAATAGAGAGTCGCAGGAATGAAGCCGTTCACCTCCCGTTATCTGCTCCTTGCCGCATTTTCACTGCTGCTGGGCGCCTGCCAAAGTACGCCGCCCGCTGCCCCCCAGGCTCCGGATCCGCGGGCTGCGGCCATCGCGCAGCTGGAACAAAACCTGGCCAGCAGCGAATTGGCCACCGCCGAAGACCAACTGGCTGCATTGCAGGCCCAATCGCCCAATGACGCGGCACTTGAGGCCTACCAGCGTCAATTGGCCGAAGCCTACCTGCAACGCAGCCAGATCGTGCTGCAAAAAGGCGACGTCAACGCGGCCGCCACGGCCCTGAGCCGTGCCCGCGCCTTGATGCCCAAGGCCCCTGCGCTGACCGGTGGCGTCAACAGTGCCATCAGCCATGCGCGCAAAGCCGAATTGGACCAGGCAGAAGCTGCGTTGAAAGCCGCTGAGGCCAAGCCTGCCGCCAAGGTCATCGACCCCGCAGCGCCGAGCACCACCGTGGCGCTGAACCTTGCGGATGTTGAAGACATGCGCCATCAGTTGGACGCCATCGCCACCGATGTGGTGAATTACCAGTGCGACGTCAGCATCCAGGTGCCACGCACCCAGGATTACCCGTGGCTGGCCACGTTACTGACCAAGCGGGTCAAGCGGATTGATTCGGGGTATGACCTGAAGATTCACCGGCAGATCCTGAAACATATTCCGGCGCAGGTTGTGCTGATTCCGCGCAAGACGGACTAAAAGCATCGCAGGCAAGCCAGCTCGCACATTTGAAAAGTGTGGGAGCTGGCTTGCCTGCGATGAAGATCTAACAAACAACCGATAAGTTAAGCCGGAATCGCCTTGGATTTCGGCTCACGCGCCCACACTCGATGCTGGGCAATCGCCGCAAAGAAGGCCTTGAACGCCTTGGCATCCGCGCCCACGATCAACCCCGCATCCTCCTCCAGTTTCAGCAGGTCCAGCAACGGCTTCATATCGCTGGCTACCGCAATCGCCTTCAGGTGTTTGTAGGCTTCCAGTACGTAATGCAACGCCACGCCATCACCGCTCAGCGCCTTCACGGACTCTTTGCCACCCGGGATAAACACTGCGTCGAAGGCAATGGACGGCATGCCTTCCATCGAGGCGTCGACCGGCAGCGTCTTGCCCTGCGCGGTGGTCACCGGCGCCGAAGTAGGCCCCAGCAACTTGGCATGGGCGCCTTCAGCTTCAAGCGCGGCTTTTAACGCGTCAATGGCCGCACCATCAACGCCGTTGGCTGCCAGAATCGCCACTTTGCGCGTTTTGATATCGCCCGACAGCAAGTTCACCTGGCTCAAGGCTGGCGATTCTTTCAACAACGTTTCACGGGCAGGCACGGTGCCCTTGGTCGGCGCCGGCAAGCCCAGATTCTGCGCAACGCGCTTGGCCAGCTCCAGGTCGATATTGGCCAGGATCTCGTTGACCTGGCGCGCACGGATGAACTCGCGCTCCACCTTGCCCAGCTCAAAACTGTAGGCCGCGATAATGTGCTCTTTCTCGTGGTGGCTCATGCTGTTGTAGAACAGCGTCGCCTGGGAGAAATGGTCACCGAAGGATTCGCTGCGCTCACGTACTTTGTTGGCATCGACGCGCTCGTAGTAGGACTCAAAGCCACCATCGGTAGGACCAGCAGGGGTTTCTTTCGGCCAACCACCATCAATAGAGTTTGGCTCGTAGGACGCACGACCCTTATCAATCACGGTGCGATGCTGAGCGTCGCGCTGGCCGTTATGAAAAGGCACGACAGGCCGGTTGATTGGAATCTCATGAAAGTTCGGCCCGCCCAGTCGGCTGATCTGGGTATCGGTGTAGGAAAACAGACGGCCCTGCAGCAATGGGTCGTTGGTGAAGTCGATGCCCGGCACGATGTGACCCGGGCAGAACGCAACCTGCTCGACTTCAGCGAAGAAGTTGTCCGGGTTACGGTTGAGCACCATTTTGCCCAGCGGCGTGATCGGTACCAGTTCTTCTGGAATGATCTTGGTCGGGTCGAGCAAGTCGAAATCAAACTTGTGCTCGTCTTCTTCGGCCACGATCTGTACGCCCAGCTCCCACTCAGGGTAATCGCCGCTTTCAATCGCTTCCCACAGGTCACGACGGTGGTAGTCCGTATCTTTACCGGCCAGCTTTTGCGCCTCATCCCATACCAGCGAGCAGGTGCCGACTGTTGGACGCCAGTGGAACTTCACGAAGCTGGACTTACCTTCGGTATTGATCAAACGGAAGGTGTGTACCCCAAAGCCCTGCATGGCGCGCAGGCTTTTTGGAATGGCGCGGTCGGACATGGCCCAGATCACCATGTGCGCGGATTCCGGTTGCAGCGAAACAAAGTCCCAGAACGTATCGTGGGCCGAACCGCCGGTAGGAATCTCGTTATGAGGCTCGGGTTTCACCGCGTGGACGAAGTCAGGAAATTTGATCGCATCCTGGATGAAGAACACCGGCATGTTGTTGCCCACCAGGTCGAAGTTGCCTTCGTCGGTGAAGAACTTCACGGCAAAACCGCGCACGTCACGCACGGTGTCGCCGGAACCACGCGGGCCCTGCACCGTGGAAAAACGTGCGAACACCGGGGTTTTATGCTCAGGCGTGCGCAGGAAACCTGCCTTGGTCAGCGCCGAATGGTCGCCGTAACTCTGGAAATAGCCATGGGCCCCCGTACCACGGGCATGCACGATGCGCTCGGGGATACGCTCATGGTCAAAGTGCGTGATCTTTTCACGCATGATGAAGTCTTCCAGCAGCGAAGGGCCGCGGGCGCCGACTTTCAGGCTGTTTTGGTTGTCGGAAATCTTCACGCCCTGGTTGGTGCGCAGGGCCTGGCCGGTCGCGTCGGAACGGAATTCTTCCAACGCCTGCAGCTTGGCGTTGGTGTTGCCACGGTCCAGGGTATCAGTGCCCGCGAGTTCACTCTTCGGCGGGGTGGCTGGCTTCTTGGTACTCATCAGTCAAAACTCCTTATTCAAAGTGGCCAGAGCGGTCCCCGGCTCGTTTGAGCAAAACCCCAGGCACGGCACCTGGGAAATCGAGTTGCTTAAGTAGTGACTGACTTGGTTTTGCACCGTTCCTTTTTTATGACCTTTGATCGCGTTATTGCCAAATGACTGGATGAATACGAAATAAATGCTAAGAAACGCTATACGGACAGGCTAAAATGCGCGCCCGGCTAACCGCTGATCCCTTTTCAATGCGCCCCACAAGGTTCGCTACGTGATCGAGTTTCAAAACGTCCATAAAACCTACCGCGTCGCCGGTAAGGATATCCCCGCCCTGCACCCCACCAGCCTGCGCGTCGAGAACGGCCAGGTGTTTGGCCTGATTGGCCATTCGGGTGCCGGTAAAAGCACCCTGTTGCGCCTGATCAACCGTCTGGAAGAGCCCAGTGGCGGCCAGATCAAGGTGGATGGCGAAGAAGTCACTGCGCTGGACGCCAACGGCCTGCGGCGCTTTCGCCAGCAGGTCGGGATGATCTTCCAGCACTTCAACTTGCTGGCGTCCAAGACCGTGGCCGACAACGTCGCGCTGCCGCTGACGCTCGCCGGTGAACTGTCGCGCAAGGAAATCGACCAGCGTGTGGCTGAGCTGCTCGCCCGCGTCGGCTTGTCGGACCACGCCAAGAAGTACCCGGCGCAGTTGTCCGGCGGCCAGAAACAGCGCGTCGGCATCGCCCGAGCCCTGGCGACCAAGCCAAAAATCCTGCTTTGTGACGAAGCCACCAGCGCCCTCGACCCGCAAACCACGGCGTCGGTCCTGCAACTGCTGGCCGAGATCAACCGCGAGTTGAACCTGACCATCGTGTTGATCACCCATGAAATGGACGTGATCCGCCGCGTATGCGACCAGGTCGCCGTCATGGACGCCGGGGTAATCGTCGAGCAAGGCTCGGTGGCCGACGTGTTCCTGCACCCCAAGCACCCGACCACCAAGCGCTTCGTACAAGAAGCCGAACAGGTGGACGAAGGCGAGCAGCGCGACGACTTTGCCCATGTGCCAGGCCGTATCGTGCGCCTGACGTTCCAAGGGGACGCGACCTATGCGCCACTGCTGGGTACCGTCGCACGGGAAACCGGTGTGGACTACAGCATTCTTGCCGGTCGTATCGACCGCATCAAAGACATCCCTTACGGGCAACTGACCCTCGCCGTCACCGGCGGTGACATGGAAGCCGCGTTCGCACGCTTCACCGCCGCCGACGTTCACATGGAGGTCCTGCGCTGATGGACGTTTTCCTGAGTTTCTTCGCCAATATCGACTGGTCTGAAATCTGGCTCGCCACCGGCGACACCATGACCATGCTGTTCGGCTCGCTGTTCTTCACCGTGCTACTGGGGCTGCCTCTGGGCGTGCTGTTGTTCCTGACCAGCCCGCGCCAGCTATTCGAACAAAAAGGCCTGTACGCGCTGTTGTCGCTGATCGTGAATATCTTGCGCTCGCTGCCGTTCATCATCCTGCTGATCGTGATGATTCCGTTCACGGTACTGATCACCGGCACGTCGCTGGGTGTCGCCGGCGCGATCCCACCACTGGTCGTCGGTGCCACGCCATTCTTTGCTCGCCTGGTGGAAACCGCCCTGCGCGAAGTGGACCGTGGCATCATCGAAGCCACCCAGGCCATGGGCGCCACCACCCGCCAGATCATCACCAATGCCCTATTGCCCGAGGCCCGCCCTGGCATCTTCGCGGCGATTACGGTGACGGCGATTACACTGGTTTCCTACACCGCGATGGCTGGTGTGGTCGGGGCTGGCGGCCTGGGCGACCTGGCAATCCGTTTTGGCTACCAGCGTTTCCAGACCGATGTGATGGTGGTCACTGTGGTGATGCTGTTGATTCTGGTGCAAATTCTGCAAACCGTCGGCGACCGGCTGGTGGTGCATTTTTCTCGTAAATAACGGCCATTGCCGGCACATAGCCGGCAGATGCCCGAACAAGGAGCTTGCTGGATGAAAAAACTACTGGTTGCTTTCGCCGCCGTGGCTGCGTTTTCCGCCCACGCCGAGACTATTACGGTCGCTGCTTCGCCGGTGCCTCACGCCGAAATCCTCGAATTCGTGAAGCCTGCCCTGGCCAAAGAAGGCGTGGACCTGAAGGTCAAAGTCTTCACCGACTACGTGCAGCCGAACGTACAGGTGGCTGAAAAGCGCCTGGATGCCAACTTCTTCCAGCACCAGCCGTACCTGGATGAATTCAACAAGGCCAAAGGCACTCACCTGGTGAGCGTCGGCGCTGTGCACCTGGAACCTCTGGGCGCTTACTCCAGCAAGTACAAAAAACTGGCCGACCTGCCTGACGGCGCCAACGTGGTGATCCCGAACGACGCCACCAACGGCGGCCGTGCGCTGTTGCTGCTGGCCAAGAACGGCCTGATCACCCTGAAGGACCCGACCAACATCCTGTCGACCATCAAGGACATCACCGGCAACGATAAAAACCTGAAATTCCGCGAACTGGAAGCCGCCACCCTGCCGCGCGTGCTGACCCAGGTCGACCTGGCGCTGATCAACACCAACTACGCCCTGGAAGCCAAGCTGGACCCATCCAAGGATGCCCTGGTGATCGAAGGCAGCGACTCGCCTTACGTGAACATCCTGGTGACCCGCGAAGACAACAAGGATGCGGACGCGGTGAAGAAGCTGGTTGCAGCCCTGCACACGCCTGAAGTGAAGAAATTCATCGAAGAGAAGTACAAAGGCGCGATCAAACCGGCGTTCTGATTTCTCCTGATCTGATCGTTCCCACGCTCCGCGTGGGAACGCCTCTCGTGACGCTCTGCGTCACGCTTGGGGACGCAGAGCATCCCTAACTGCATTCCCACGCAGAGCGTGGGAACGATCATCAGGTGCTCACTTGCGCTGTAGCAACCCCGGCAACTGCGCCACCAGCTTCTGGTTGTTCAACGGCGCACGAATAAACCCACGCTGAGTACCATCCGGGCCGATCAGTGCCAGGTTACCGCTGTGGTCGACTGTATAGTTCGGCTTGCTGGTATCCGCCGGAATGAAGGGAATGCTCACCGCATTCGAGACCTTCTGCACATCCTCCACGTTAGCGCCAGTCAGGCCTTGGAACTGTGGGTCGAAGTAACCCAGGTACTGCTTGAGCTGCGCCGGGGTATCGCGGTGTGGATCGACGCTGACCAGGATCACCTGCAACTTGTCCACAGCCTCTTTGGGCAGCTCACTCTTGATCTGGCGAAGCTGGGCGAGGGTGGTCGGGCAGATATCCGGGCAGAAGGTGTAACCGAAAAACAGCAGGCTCCACTTGCCCTTCAACTCATTGACCACCACCGGCTGGCCTTCCTGGTCGGTCATGGTCACCGTTGGCAACTGGCGGCTTTGCGGCAGCAGAATGATGCCGGCGTCGATCAGCGCAGTGGGATCGCCCTGGCCTTTGCCCGAGAGCACTTTGTTGACGGTCAGGCCCATGATCAACGCCACCAGGGCCACGAGGATGAAGACGGTTTTTTGAGTTCGAGTCATAGGTTCAACAATAAGTAGTGGTCTACGAGCAGGGCGATAAACAGCAGCAGCAAGTACCAGATAGAGTACTTGAACGTGTTGATCGCCGCGTGCGGCTGGCTGCCACGGTACAACACCCAGGCCCATTGCAGAAAGCGCGCACCCAATACCAGCGCACAGCCCAGGTAGAGCAGCCCGCTCATGTGGATAACGTAGGGCATCAGGCTCACCGCCAGCAGGGCGAAGGTGTACAGCAGGATATGCACCTTGGTGTAGTGTTCGCCATGGGTGACCGGCAGCATCGGGATGTCGGCCTTGGCGTATTCCTCTTTGCGGTGAATGGCCAGGGCCCAGAAATGTGGCGGAGTCCAGGCGAAGATGATCAGCACCAGCAGCAAGGGTTCGGCACTCACATGCCCAGTAACAGCCACCCAACCCAACAGCGGCGGCGCCGCACCGGCCAGACCGCCGATGACGATATTCTGCGGCGTTGCTCGCTTGAGAAAGCCGGTATAGATCACCGCATAACCCAGCAGCGAAGCCAAGGTCAGCCAGGCCGCCAGCGGGTTGGTGTACGCGAGCAGCAGGGCTAATCCTGCAATAGCCAGGAACAACGCAAACGCTAACGCCGCCATCGGCGAGACACGCCCCTCAGCCATCGGCCGCTTGTGAGTGCGCGCCATCACGGCATCAATCCGTCGATCGACCACATGGTTCACCGCCGCCGCGCCGCCGGCACACAGGGCAATGCCGAGGTTGCCGAACACCAGCACTGTCCAGGGCACCCCGGCGCGGGTGGCAAGGAACATGCCCACCAGCGAAGTAATCAGCATCAGCACCACTACTTTGGGCTTGGTCAGCTCCAAATAGTCACGCCAGATCGCCCGGTCGCGACGTGCGCCGATCACGGTCGCCATGGCAGCTCTCCTTTAAGGGTGATAAGGCCCGACACCTGTTTGCGCGGGATAAAACGCCAGCCGAACAGGCGCGGGTGACGCACCCGAACCAGGCTGGTGCGCGCGTGATAATTGACCAGCACCAGCGTCAACAACAACGCTGCCCCGCCGGCGTTGTGTGCGACCGCCACCGGCAGGGGCAAGCCGAACGCCACATTGCTCACCCCCAGGCAGATCTGCGCAGCCAGGGCGATCAACAGCAGGCCGGCCAGGCGCGTCATCCCTACTGCTCGCAGTTGCCAGGCCAAACCGAGCAGCACGAGCGTGACCAGCACGGCGCCGATGCGATGCGTCAGGTGGATAGCAGTGCGCGCCTCGCTGTCGAGCTGCCCGCCCAGGTAATTGGGGCCGATGTGCTGGGTCAGGTGAAAACCATTGGCGAAGTCTGCCGTCGGCCACCATTGGCCATGACAGGTGGGCAAATCGATACAGGCCACCGCCGCGTAGTTGGAACTGACCCAGCCGCCCAGGGCGATCTGCCCGATCACCAGCACCAGGCCCGCCGTCGCCCAATATTGCAGGCGCTTGGGCACGACCAGCGCCGGTAGTACGCCGGACAGCCGCAGGGTCAGCAGAAACAGCAGGCTCAAGGTCGCAAAGCCGCCCAAAAGGTGCCCTGTGACCACTTGCGGCCAGAGCTTCAAGGTCACGGTCCACATGCCAAACGCCGCTTGGGCGAACACCACCGCCAGCAGGAACAGCGGCAGCTTCACGGGCTGGCCCGGATCACGTCGATGACGCCACGAACGCGCCGCCAGCAGCGCGATCAACAGGCCCAGGCTGCCCGCGAAGTAGCGATGGGTCATCTCGGCCCAGCCTTTGTCGGCCTCCACCGGCGTGTCGGGAAAGTGCAACTCGGCATGGGCCAGTTGGGCTTCGCTTTGCGGCACGCTGATAAAGCCATAGCAGCCCGGCCAGTCCGGGCAGCCGAGACCGGCGTGAGTCAGGCGGGTATAGGCGCCGAGCAGCACGACAAACAACGCCAGAAGCGTGGCAAACAGCGCGAGGCGAAATCCAGGCTTGGCCATGAGGGTGCCCTTATCCGATGTTCGACAGTTTCAGCAGCAAGCGCAGGTCGTTGAGCAAGTCCTTGCCCTTGACCTTGGCGTCGTAGCGCAGCACCAGATTGCCGTGGGGGTCGACGATCCACAGTTGCGCCTCGCCGGGCGCAGCAGCGTTCCTGGTAAAGGTCGACACATCCAGCGGGTAGCGCTGCAGCTGTGGATATTCGGCCTTGAGCTTGGCCTCGTATTCGCTGCTCAACGGTTGCGCGCCGGCCAGGGCATGGCTGGCACGGGATGCATCCCGGCCAAGGCTGATCTGCAGCTGGCGCGCCAGGTACACCAGTTGCTGGCAATTGGCAGCACAGGCGGTGGGGGCGGTGACCAGCAGTTGCCAGCGCTGTTCATCGGCCTGCACGCCAATGTCGGCGCGGGTCTGGCCGTTGCCGATCAGTTCGCCGTGATAGCTGCGGCTGTCCGGCACCCAGAACTGCAATTTGTACATGAAGGTGGCCAGCGCCATCGGGCCGATCACCATCATCAGGATCAAAATCAGCTGCCAGCGCCCCTTGCGCCGATCAGGCGTGTCAGATGTGCTGGGTGGATTCATGGCCGCTCCCATGGGGCTTCTCCTTTTTGTTATGCCATCCGAGGTAGAGGTAAAGCGCCAGCAACGCCATGGCCATGGCGAACCATTGCACAGCGTAGGCCAGGTGTTTTTCCGGGCCCATGGCGACGACGGGCCAGGTGGTTTCGTAGGTACCGGGGCCCGCTTCGGCGCGCAGTTCATAGTCAAAACCGCTGCGCCCCAGTTCGTCCCACAGCGCGGCGGGGTGCAGTGCGGTAAGCAGGCGCGGCCATTGCGTGCTGGCCGGGTCGGCATGCAGTTGGAAGGTCTCGCCGGGGGCGACGTACACCCAGGCGTCGAGGTTCAGCGTCTGTTCAGGAGTAGTAAAGGCGGGCGCGATACGCCGGTCCGGCCAGGGCAGCCAGCCGCGATTGAGCAACAGCCACAGGCCGCTGGCCTGGTCATGAAAGGGTTGCAGCAACTCGACACCGGCCTTGCCGTCACGCATGCGGTTATCCAGCAATACGCTGTGTTCACCATCCAGTTGCCCGCGAAGGTGAACACGACGGAAGGCTGGATCAGCCATGTCATTGAGCTGCGTACTGCTGACCGGCTCGGCGGCGCGGCGCTCGGCATAACGGTCTACCAACAGTTGCTTTTCGTGCCCGCGGGACAATTGCCAAAACCCCAGGCCCACCATCAATGGCAGCAACACCAGTACCACCAGCGTCGGCGCGATGCCCGGACGAAAGCGTTGCATGGCACTGGCTATACTCGATCTCATCGCCCCTCCCCAATTAGCCCGGAGCCAGACCATGCTCAAAGCCGCCATTGCCCTGATGCTGATCGCGACCGTCGTGAGCCTGTTCAGTGGCTTGTTCTTCCTGGTCAAGGACGAGGGCAACTCCAACCGCCTCGTCACTGCCTTGACCGTGCGTGTCACCCTGGCCGTGATCACCGTGGGCTTGATCGCCTGGGGCTTTTTCAGCGGCCAATTGGTCTCTCATGCGCCGTGGTAAGCGGCGTCAGAGCACATAGACAAAGAAAAACAGCCCGATCCACACCACGTCCACAAAGTGCCAATACCAACTGGCCGCCTCGAAACCGAACTGGTGCTCGGCATTGAAATGCCCGCGCAGGATGCGCATCAGCATCACAAACAGAATGATGGTGCCGATGGTCACGTGGGCGCCGTGAAAGCCCGTGAGCATGAAGAACGTCGCGCCGTACACGCCTGAACCCAGGGTTAGGCCCAACTCTTTGTAGGCGTGGATGTATTCCTCGGCCTGGAATCCAAGAAACGCCAAGCCCAGCAGCACGGTGATCGCCAGCCAGAGTTTCAGTGCGCCACGATGGCCTTTGCGCAGGGCATGGTGGGCAATGGTGATGGTCACGCTGGAACTCACCAGCAGGATGGTATTGACCAATGGTAGGCCCCAGGGGCTGATGGTGCCTTTGGGCGCAGGGTAGAGCTTGGGGTCGGGGTTGTTCAGCAGGGGCCAGGCAAACTCGAAGTTCGGCCACAGCATGTGCGCAATGCCCTTGGGCCCCTCGCCCGCCAACCAAGGCCCAGCCCAGACGCGCACGTAGAACAGCGCACCAAAAAAGGCGATGAAGAACATCACCTCCGAAAAGATGAACCAGGTCATGCCCCAGCGGAACGAGCGGTCCATCTGGGCGCTGTACAGCCCAGCACGACTTTCCTTGATCACCGCGCCAAACCAGCCAAACAGCATGTAGGCCAGCAGCAAACCGCCGACGAAAAAGATCCACGGCCCGTGGGATTCAGGGCGCGCGGCCTTCAAGTCGTTGAACCACACGGCCAGGCCATACACGGTGACCAGCAGGCCAATCGTGGCAATTATTGGCCATTTGCTTTGCGCTGGTACGTAGTACGTATCATGAGTCGACATGTATTCGCTCTCCTGATTGAGGGGGCAAACAGTAGCTAGCCCCCGGTCCTGACGGCCACGGGCGGCTGGCGCGCAGTGATATCGAACAGCGTGTACGCCAGGGTCAAATGCTTCACATCCGTGGGCATCGCTCGGTCGACGATGAAACGTACGGGCATCTCAATGCGCTCACCGGGCTGCAACACTTGCTGGGTGAAGCAAAAGCATTCGGTCTTGTGGAAGTACATCGCCGCTTCGGCCGGGGAAATACTGGGTATCGCCTGGGCGGTCATCGGCTTATCAGTGGGGTTGTAGGCCACGAATAGCATCTCGTTGACTGCTCCGGGGTTGACCACAATCTCATCGGCCTTGGAGTGAAATTCCCAGACCATGTCGATGGCGTTGGTGGACAGAAACTGCACCCGCACTTGGCGCGAGGGGTCAACCATTTGCTCACCCTCGTACTGCCCGGCGGTCTTGCCGTTGATGCCGAACGCCTTGCACATCACGTCGTAGATCGGCACGAGGGCGAATCCGAAGGCGAACATTGCCAGCACCAGGATCAGCAGGCGGGTGACCAGGCGCTTGAGCGGTACGGAGTCAGCCATAGCGCCCACCTGGCTTTGGACTTTCTGTGGGAGCTGGCTTGCCTGCGATGAGGATCTCAAAGCCGGTAGATTCAGCGCCTGACATAACGCCATCGCGGGCAAGCCCGCTCCCACAGGGGGAGTATAGGGAGGGCTTCATTTGACCTCCGGCGGCGTGGTGAAGGTGTGATACGGCGCCGGCGAGGGCACGCTCCACTCCAGGCCTTCGGCGCCATCCCACGGTTTGGCCGGCGCAGGCGGGCCGCCACGGATGCACTTGATGACAATGAACAGGAAGAAGATCTGCGTGGCGCCGAACATGAAGGCACCAATGGACGAGACCATATTGAAGTCAGCGAACTGCAGGTTGTAGTCCGGCACCCGGCGCGGCATACCGGCCAGCCCCACAAAGTGCATGGGGAAGAACGCCATGTTCATGCCCACGAAAGACAACCAGAAGTGCAGCTTGCCCAAGGTTTCGTCGTACATGTGGCCGGTCCATTTCGGCAGCCAGTAGTAGGCCGAAGCGAAGATCCCGAAGATCGCGCCGGGCACCAGTACGTAATGGAAATGCGCCACCACAAAGTAGGTGTCGTGGTACTGGAAGTCCGCCGGGGCAATCGCCAGCATCAGCCCGGAGAAGCCGCCGATGGTGAACAGGATCACAAAGGCCACCGCAAACAACATCGGCGTCTCGAACGTCAGTGAGCCTTGCCACATGGTGCTGACCCAGTTGAACACCTTCACGCCCGTAGGCACGGCGATCAGCAAGGTGGCGTACATGAAGAACAGCTCACCCACCAGCGGAATGCCCACCACAAACATGTGGTGCGCCCACACGATGAACGACAGGAACGCGATGCTCGCGGTGGCGTAGACCATCGAGGTGTAGCCGAACAGCGGCTTGCGCGAGAAGGTGGGGATGATCGAGCTGACCGCGCCAAAGGCCGGCAGGATCATGATGTACACCTCGGGATGCCCAAAGAACCAGAACACATGCTGGAACAGCACGGGATCGCCACCACCGGCCGCGCTGAAGAAGCTGGTGCCGAAGTGGATATCCATCAGCATCATGGTCACGCAGCCCGCCAGTACCGGCATCACCGCGATCAGCAGGAACGCGGTGATCAGCCAGGTCCACACGAACAGCGGCATTTTCATCAGGGTCATGCCCGGCGCACGCAGGTTGAGGATGGTGGCGACCACGTTGATCGCGCCCATGATCGAACTGATGCCCATCAGGTGGATGGCAAAGATAAAGAACGTCACGCTTTCCGGGGCATAGGTGGTGGAGAGCGGGGCGTAGAAGGTCCAGCCGAAATTCGGCCCGCCGCCGGGCGTGAACAAGGTGGACACCAGCAGCAGGAACGCCGCCGGCAACAACCAGAAGCTGAAATTGTTCATGCGCGGCAGGGCCATGTCCGGCGCGCCGATCATCAGCGGGATCATCCAGTTGGCCAGGCCGACAAACGCCGGCATCACCGCGCCGAATACCATGATCAACCCGTGCATGGTGGTCATCTGGTTGAAGAACGCCGGCTGCACGATCTGCAGGCCCGGCTGGAACAACTCGGCGCGGATCACCATGGCGAACGAGCCGCCGAGCAGGAACATGGTGAAGGCGAACCACAGGTACATGGTGCCGATGTCTTTGTGGTTGGTGGTCAGCACCCAGCGCATCAGGCCCTTGGCGGGGCCGTGTGCGTGGTCGGCATGACCATGGTCGATCACGGTGCTCATGGCCGTTCTCCTGCAAGCGAGTGAGCGGGACGATTCAGGGCATTGGCAATGAAAGTCGTCATTTGCTTTCCGCCTGTTTCAGAGCCAGCACGTCTTTGGGCGTGACCATGTCGCCTTTGTTATTGCCCCAGGCGTTACGCTCATAGGTCACCACAGCGGCGATATCCACTTCCGAGAGCTGCTTGCCGAAAGCTGCCATCGCGGTGCCGGGCTTGCCGTGATACACGATGCTCAGATGGTCTTTGGCCGGCCCGGTGGCGATTTTCGAACCCTTGAGCGCCGGGAACATCGGTGGCAAGCCTTGGCCCTCAGCCTGGTGACAGGCCACGCAAGTGGTGTGATAGACCTTGTCGCCACGCGCCACCAGTTCGTCCAGCGTCCACTCCTTGGAGGTCAACTCCTTGAGCTTGGCGGCCTCCTCCTTGCGCTCGCCCAGCCAGGTGTCGTAGTCGGCCTTGGACTTGACCTCCACCACGATGGGCATGAAGCCATGGTCCTTGCCACACAGTTCGGCGCACTGACCACGGTAGATGCCGGGCTTCTCGACGCGGGTCCAGGCCTCGTTGACGAAGCCAGGGATAGCATCGCGCTTGACCGCAAAGGCCGGCACCCACCAGGAGTGGATCACATCGGCGGCGGTCACCAGAAAGCGCACCTTGGCGCCCACCGGCAATACCAGCGGCTGGTCGACTTCCAACAGGTAGTGCTCGCCCTTGGTGGCCTGGTTATGGATCTGCTCGGCGGGTGTGGCCAGGTTGCTGAAGAACTCCACATCCTGGCCCAGGTATTTGTAGTGCCACTTCCACTGATAGCCGGTGACCTGGATATCGATATCCGACTCACTGCTGTCGTAGATGTTGATCAGGGTCTTGGTGGCCGGAATGGCCATGGCCACCAGGATCAGCAAGGGCACCACGGTCCAGAGGATTTCCACGGTGGTACTTTCGTGGAACTTCGCCGCTACCTGGCCCGTAGACCGGCGGTGCAGGATCATCGACCAGAACATCGCGCCAAACACGACGATGCCGATCACCACACAGATCCAGAAAATGGTCATGTGCAGGTCAAACACAGCGTGGCTGACTTCAGTAGCCCCTGGCGCCATATTCGTAGTCCAGGCGGCGTGCGCCTGGCCGAATACCGACCACAACAGGAGGCCCATCCAAACGTGTGGATGTCGCGTCATTGCGGGTTCCCCTTTATGTTTCTTGTTATCCCGCCGGTTTGCACCTGCGGCGAAGGGAGCGGCTTCCATACTGCTTACAACCGCCAAGCCTTGCCTGCGTCATGCAGTTGGGCGTCATCAGCTAATTGCGTACAAAACCGAGTATAGACAGCCGTAGCAACCCCGCAATGTGTGGGGGCAAATCAATAGAAACAGACAGACGGAGCCCGTAAAATGGGCGGCGGAATCGTTTATCCGACGAACGATGGCATTTCGATATAACCCCTGCCTATAACCATGAAATAATTATGACAAATGCGTCTTAGGCGCTCGTATAAACGAACTACCTTATCTTCTCCCTTTTCCTACGCCTGCTTCACTGGAGCCTTCATGAACACCGCCGCATTGCGCGAGCAGATTTCCCGTGCCCATCAACACGAAGCCAGCACCGGCCAGCTCGTCAGCCAGCTGAAGAAACAAGTGCCGCACCTGCATTCGTCCATCGCCTTGGCTGACGGTGATCGCAATATGGTCATGACCCGTTTTGTGACCGCTTACATCGATCTGGTTCCTGATTTGCTCGACGCCGCCAATGACGTGGCCCGTGAGGCCGGGATTGAAAGCCAGATCAAACCGGTACTGAAAATCGCTGAACATTTTTTCCTGCAGCCGCCAGCGATTCTGGCCGGACACGACGGCCTTGATGGCCTGCTGGATGAGGCCTACCTGGCGCATCGCCTGGTCGAAGAAGTGAACGATCTGTATATCAAGCATTTTGGCCAGCCGCTGATTCCAGCGGATACCACCGTGGCCAACGTGATCGCCCATCAACTGATCGGTGAAGACTTCGCCAACCAATTGGATGAAGCCGTGCACCTGGCGGTGGATGAGATGCTTAACGAGGAAAGCTTTGCGCTGGAATCGGTCGAGGCCTATCGCGAACAGCTCAAGAGCCCGCAGACCGAAGCGTACTGGAAGCGCTGGCCATGCCTGTCGCGCCAGCTTGGGGTTGAGCTGTCGCTGGATCAACCTGCGTAAATCGTCCGGCTTACAAAGATCAACTGTGGGAGCCGGGCTTGCCCGCGATTGGCGGAGTATCAGCCAACAGATTAGTTGACTGAACCAGCGCCATCGCGGGCAAGCCCGGCTCCCACAGTTTTTTGAGAGGTCAGGCAGGCGCTGAGCCGATCCCCACTGTCGTTCTCACCCGACCTTCCAGCCGACGCTTCAAACCGCGAGCCTCGATCACCAACGTCGAGCCCTTGGCCGCATTGGCCCGGCCCCATTCTTCCAGCAACTCCAGGCAAGAGTGGTCGATGTAACTCAAGTTGCTCAACGGCACATGCAGGGTGGTCCCCGCAGGTACCGCCGACAACACTTGAGTCAACGCCGGCACCTTCAGAAAGGTCGCCGCCCCCGTCAAACGCAGCTCCATCTCACCTTCCTGGGGCAGGTCGATCAGACTGACTTTCAGGCGCGACGCCTTGAACGCCAGCTTCACCAATGTAAGCCCAAACCCCACCAGCACACCGGTCAGCAAATCGGTGAAGATGATTGCCAGTGCCGTGGCCGCATAGGTGAACATCGGCATCCGCCCATAGCGGCCCAGCGCCTTGAACGCCTTGATGTCTACCAACTTGATGCCGGTGTACACCAGCACACCCGCCAGGCTCGCGACCGGAATGCTCTGCAGCACGCTCGACAGCAAGAGCACGAAACCCAGCAGCCATAGGCCATGGAACATCGCCGACAGACGCGTGGTTGCCCCGGCCTGGACGTTAGCCGAGCTGCGCACGATCACGCCGGTCATGGGCAAAGCGCCAACCAGACCGCAGAGCATGTTGCCCACCCCTTGGGCCGACAATTCCTTATCGAAATCCGAACGTTGACCACTGTGCATGCGGTCCACCGCTGCGGCAGACAGCAGGGTTTCGGCACTGGCAATAAACGCCACGGCGAATGCCGCGATCAGCAACTGTGGATCCGCCAGGTTCAGCAAGTCGCTGGGGCGCAGCCAGTCGATAGCGTCCGCCAGGTTTTCCGGGACTTCCACGCGCTTGACCTGCAACGCCAGCACCAGGCTGGCAACAGTCGCCAGGCCCACGCCAAGCAACGCGCCAGGTACAAACCGCAGTTGTTGCGGGCGGAATTTGTCCCACAGGTACATCACCAACATCGTCGACAAACCAAGTACGCCAGCCTGCCAGCCGAGCCCGCCGCCGAAGGTAGGAATTGCTGCAGCCAGCGCTGCCGGGAAGCCGGCCAGGTTATCCAGCCCTGAAGGCTTGGGCGCGCCGTCGAGCATCACATGAACCTGCGACAGCACGATCAACACGCCAATCCCGGCCAACATGCCGTAGACCACCGCCGGCGCGGTGACGCGAAACCAGCAGCCCAGGCGCAAACGCCCGGCAACCAATTGCAGGAAGCCGGCCAGCAACAGGATCGGCCCCAGCATCAGCATGCCGTGCTGGCGCACCAGCTCGAACACCAGCACCGCCAGACCCGCCGCCGGGCCGCTGACTTGCAGCGGCGAGCCGGCCAACCAGCCCACCACCAGGCCGCCGATGATGCCAGTGATCAGGCCCTTGGCCGGCGGCATGCCGGACGCAATCGCGATGCCCATGCACAGTGGCAAGGCGACCAGAAAAACAACCACCGAGGCGAGCAGCTCCCGTGGCAATACAGCTTTCAATTGAGCAGCACGCATGATGACTCTCCCGAGGCATTCGCCGGGCGCGGTAAAGCCTGGCTGCATCCATGGCAGCCACCGCATTACCCGGCAGGGAAGTGTTTTAGAAGCGCGCTTTAGGCGTCGCTGAAGGGATCGGCTCGGTGCCGTTCAGCGGTCGGAACGCCGCTTTGTCCGCATCGTAGGCCCGAATTTCGCTGGTCTCGATGTTGTAGATCCAACCATGGATAAACAAATGACCATTGGCCATGCGCGAAGCCACGGAAGGGTGGGTACGCAAATGTTGCAGTTGGGCGATGACGTTTTCTTCGGTCAGCACCGCCATGCTCTCGCCTTCGTTGGCGCAGTCGCAGTTGTCATGGACCATGGTCTTGGCGACCTCGGCGTGACGCAACCAGGCCTTGACCGTCGGCATCTTTTCCAGACTGTCGGGGTTGAGCACGGCACGCATGGCGCCGCAGTCCGAATGCCCGCACACGATGATGTGCTGTACGCCAAGGGCGAGCACAGCGTATTCGATAGCCGTGGAAACACCGCCGTTCATCTGGCCGTAGGGCGGCACCACGTTACCGACGTTACGGGTCACGAACAGGTCGCCTGGGGAGCTCTGGGTGATCAGCTCGGGCACGATGCGCGAGTCGGCGCAGGTGATGAACATCGCCCGTGGGCTCTGGGCGGTGGCGAGTTTCTTGAAGAGTTCTTCCTGCTGGGGGAAGACGTCGTGATGGAAATGCAAAAAGCCGTCAACGATATGCTGCAGCGCTGCATCGGCGGATTCCGCCACCTGAGGGGCTGAAGCCGACGCAGCCAACGGCTGTTTATCCTTGTCACTCATGATTCATCCTCTTGATCAATGCAGGGGAGGGTTCAGGTCAGTTCGACGCCATGGCGGTGAAATAGTTGTAAAACAAGCACCGGCCAGGCTGCCGACTCATCAGTCACTCGCTGAACAAGGTAAACGTCGAAACTTAACTCAAACTGAATGAACCGCTCTAGAACGCGGGTTTCAGTGATGTCAAAACGCGACTATTCCTACAGCAAAGGTGCACGTCTCTCCCTCAGTCTACAACAAAGCCATCTGCCTGCCCGGTGGGCAAAACGCCGTGCAATCAAGGTTGAACCCTTCCCGCCGATTCAGCCCCAGACGCTTGATCGCCTTGCTGAAACGCTGCGCCAGCAAATCGGCAAACGGCCCTTCACCGCGCATACGCACGCCAAACCGGCTGTCATACACCTCACCCCCGCGTACTTGACGCACCAGGCTCATCACATGGGTTGCTCGCTGGGGGTAATGGGCCGCCAGCCACTCCTCGAACAACGGCGCCACCTCCAACGGCAGGCGCAGCATCATATACGCCGCGCTTTGTGCGCCGGCCGCGTGAGCTTCGGTAAGCAGGCTTTCCAGCTCGCTGTCGTTGATCATCGGGATCATTGGCGAACAAAGCACGCCCACCGGGATGCCTGCGTCACGCATTACCCGAATCGCCCGCAGCCGTGCCTTGGGGGCCGCCGTGCGCGGTTCCAGGATGCGCTTGAGCTCGTCGTCCAGGCTGGTGAGGCTGATCATCACCCCCACCAGGCGCTGGCGGGCCAACTCGGTCAGCAGGTCGAGGTCGCGCAGGATCAGCGAGCCCTTGGTGATGATCGTCACTGGGTGGCGGTAGCGCAGCAGTACTTCAAGGGTTTGCCGGGTGATCCGGTATTCGCGCTCGATTGGCTGGTACGGATCGGTATTGGAACCCAGGTTGATCGGCGCACACACGTAGCCCGGCTTGGACAGCTGCTGTTCCAGCACATCGGCCGCGTTGCTCTTGGCAATCAATCTGGTTTCAAAGTCCAGCCCGGGCGACATGTCCCAATAGGCATGGCTGGGCCGCGCATAGCAGTAGATGCAACCATGTTCACAACCACGATACGGGTTGATCGACCGATCAAACGGCAAGTCCGGCGAGTTGTTGCGGGTGATGATGGTCTTGGCCGTTTCGATACGCACTTCGGTGCCTTGGGTCGGCGGCACTTCCTGGTACCAACCGTCGTCCTCGGCCACGCTGACGGTGGGTGCAAAGCGATTATGCAGATTGGTGGCCGTACCCCGGCCACGGGGCGGCAGCGCAGTAGACATGAAAACGCCTCGATACTGTTTTTATATACAGTATCGAGGCGCGAGGTTTCTGACCAGTGCCGTTGGGCGGCCAGCGAACTTATCAGTGCTTTTGCGTCACCTGCCCCAAGTCATCGCCCGAGGTGGTGTGCAGATCGTTTTTGCGCAGGTCCGCCACATCGCTCGCCTTGACCGGCGCGCCCTGGTTGCCCCAGCTGCCACGGATAAAACTGACCACATCCGCCACTTCCTGGTCCGACAGACGCCAGGCGAACGCTGGCATAGTGAAGGTTGATGGCGCCGCATGGGTGGCCGGCAAGGTGCCGCCGTTCAACACAATGTTGATCAACGACGTGGCATCTGCCGTCTGCAACACCGGGTTGCCCGCCAGCGCCGGGAATACCCGCGTATAGCCATGGCCGTCGGTACGGTGGCAGGCCGCGCAGTTGTCGATATACACCGAGGCGCCCGGCTTGCTGTCATCACCTTTCCAGAGCGCTTCGGCTACCTGCTTGTCGTACTGGTGCGGCTGGTCCTTCGGATCGACTGCCGGCAGGCTCTTGAGGTATCGCGCGATAGCGGTCAGGTCATCTTCCGACATGTACTGCATGCTATGGACGACCACATCGCTCATACCGCCGAACACCGCACTGCGGTCACTGCGACCGGTCTTTAGGAACTGCACCAGCTGCTCTTCGCTCCAGCTGCCGAGGCCGTCCTTGTGGTCGCCGCGCAGGCTTTTGGCAATCCAGCCTTCCAACGGCGCACTGCCAGAGAGGAAGGCGCTGCCGTCCGTGGCACTCAGGGCTTTTTCCTGCATGGTCAGGGCACGCGGCGTATGGCAGGCGCCGCAATGTCCGAGACCTTCCACCAGGTAGGCACCGCGATCGATCACCGGGTCGGCAGCGGCTTGCGGCTGCTGCGCCTCGACTGCCGGGGCAAACATCCAGCGCCAGGCCGCCAACGGCCAACGCATGCTCAAGGGCCAGGGAATATCGCTGTCCTTGTTTTCCTGGGCAACCGGTTCGACCCCCTTCATAAAGTACGCATACAGCGCTTGCATATCGCTGTCGCTGACACGTGCATAAGACGGGTAGGGCATCGCCGGGTAAAGCGTACTACCGTTCTTGGCGACACCATGGCGCACGGCCTTGTCGAAATCCTCGAAGCTGTAGTCGCCCAGGCCGGTCTTGTCCGGGGTGATGTTGGTGGAGTAGATCACGCCAATAGGCGTTTCCATTGGCAGGCCGCCAGCGAAGGGCTTGCCACCCTTGGCGGTATGGCAGGCAACACAGTCGCCGGCGCGCGCCAGGTATTCACCCTGCTTGATCAGATCGGTTTCGGCGGCGCTGATCGAGCAACTGCTGAACAGCGCCAAGGAGGCGATAACGAGTGCTTTCATGGTCATCGCTCCTTATGCCTGAACCAGCGGGCCGGGGTTTTTGAGGTACTGCTCGCGAATCGCTCGTGCCGACCAATAGGTCAACGCTGCCACCAGGCCGGTCGGGTTGTAGCCCAAGCCTTGTGGGAAAGCGGAAGCACCAGGGACAAAGACGTTGTGCACATCCCAGCTCTGCAAGTAGCGGTTCAACGCACTGGTTTTCGGGTCGGTGCCCATGATCGCGCCGCCGTTGAGGTGGGTGGTCTGGTAGGAGGCGGTATTGAAATGCTCACCAACCTTTTTACCCAGCACGGCGATGGCCTTGGGGTTCATGGCCTGGGCCACTTTGCCCATTTTTTCCATCATGAAGCGGTTCATCTTGATGTCGTTTTCTTGCCAGTCGAAGGTCATGCGCAGCAGCGGCAGGCCGTAGGCATCGCGGTAAACCGGGTCCAGATCCAGGTAGTTGCTCCGGTAGGATTGATGGGCACCGTGGGAATCCATTGAGACCTGATGGGTGTAATAATCGGCGGTGGCGCGCTTCCAGGCACTGCCCCAGGCTGGCGTACCCGGCGGGTTGGACGTACCGGCAATCGGCCGGCTGCCCGCCTGGTTGACCCACATCGGCGAACCACCCACGAAGCCGTGGGGGCCATGGTCAAAGTTGTCGGCGTTGAAGTCGTCGATGGCCACGCCATTGCCGCCCGCGCCGATAAAGTTGTTGGTGTGGGTGTCCTTGTCGAAGAACGCCTTGATGGTGCCCATGTTCTGGTAGGCGAAGTTGCGGCCTACCACACCCTCGTTGGTAATCGGGTCGTAGGGTTTGCCGATGCCGGACAGCAGCATCAGGCGCACGTTATGGAACTGGAAGGCGCCAAGAATCACCAGGTCAGCCGGTTGTTCACACTCGCGGCCCTGGGCGTCGATGTAGGTCACGCCGGTGGCTTTCTTCTTGGTGCTGTCGAGGTTGACCTTGAGCACGTGGGAATTGGGCCGCAGCTCGAAGTTGGGCACCTGGCGCAAGGCCGGCAGGATGTTCACGTTCGGCGAAGCCTTGGAGTACATGTAGCACACGTAGCCACTGCAAAACCCGCAGAAGTTGCACGGGCCCATCTGCGCACCGTAGGGGTTGGTGTACGGCCCCGACGTATTGGCCGAAGGCAGGTTGTAAGGTTTGTAACCTACGTCGGTCGCCGCTTTCTGAAACAGCTGGGCGGAGACGGTATTTTTCTGCGCCTCCAGCGGGAACGGGTTGGAGCGATCCGGCGCGTAGGGGTTGCCGCCACGGCCTTCACCGACCAGTTGGCCCTTGACCGTCCAGGCTTGGCCGGAGGTGCCAAAGACTTTTTCCGCATAGTCGAAAAACGGCTCCAGCTCTTCGTAGCTGACGCCGAAGTCCTGGATGGTCATGTCCTTGGGAATGAAGTTCTTCCCGTAGCGCTCTTCGTAATGGCTGCGCATGCGCAGCTCAATTGGATCAACGCGAAAATGCACGCCGGACCAGTGCAGCCCCGCACCACCAACGCCATTGCCCGGCAAGAACGCGCCCAACTGACGATTGGGCAGGGCGACGTCATTCACGCTGTGGCGAATGGTCACCGTTTCTTTGGAGATGTCTTGGAACAGCTTCTTACGCACGCTGTAGGTCAATTCGTCGATGACCTGGGGATAGTTGCCGTCTGGATAAGTGTCCTGCATCGGGCCGCGCTCCAGCGCTACCACGTTGAGGCCCGCTTCTGTCAGCTCTTTGGCCATGATCGCGCCCGTCCAGCCGAAGCCCACAATCACAGCATCCACTTTCTTCATGATGGTCGCCACGTTTACGCCCTCTCGCCGCGAATGGAAACAGCCGGGAAGGGGTATTGCTCGTTGCGTTCCACCCAATCCATGAAATCGGCGCGGGCGCCGGGGAAGCCGATCATGGTCCAGCCGACCATGCCTTTATTACCGCCGTGGATAGGGTCGCAGAAGAAGCCTTCCTTGGTGTTTTGCAGCAAAAGGTTGAAGAACATCTTGGGCGGCACCGCGTCGAAGTGCGCAGCGACTTCACTGCCGCCAGCCTCCAGGCGTCGCAGCATATCGTCTCGGGTAGCGCTGTCTTGCGCAGCAAAAGCCTTACCGTTGAACGCTTTCGACCACGCATCCGTAGCAGCAATGCCGAGGCGATAGATCTCCTTGGGTACCAATTTACTTTGCCAGCCCATCTCCGGCGCCGCATCAGCGTTGAACGGGCCTTGCATGAACCACAGGGCGCCACTGGCGTAAGGGGTGTTCATCTGGCGGTCGATGTATTCCGGCGCGCCAGCTTCCAAGGCACCTGGGCCTTGGGCGTCAGCGGGAATCAAGCGCTCGACGGCGGCGTTGATAAACGCCCATTCCTCGGCCGTGAAATAACTTGGCTCGTAGGCTTTGTCGCTGACCGCGGGTTTGGCCGGCTCGGCCTGGGCCGGTTCCGGAGTGGCCATTAACATCGAACCGCCAAGGCCGGTGCTGGCAACCGTGACCACCGGGATCAAGGTCAAGGATTTGCGTAAAAAGTCACGCCGGGGGTTGTCTTGATCTTGATCAGACATAGGTACACCTCATCATGTGGTCACGGGTTTATCCGCCGCTTCTGGGAGCAGCGTGAAGGCTTTGCCGCTAATTGGATCCAAGCAGACACAGCACAATGGCAAACATTAGTTACAAATGATAGCAGGCTAAGAATTCAGAGGCGTCGATTCGGTGACAAAAACACCGGATCAGATCGCAAGCATCACGATTCTTTGACACGGACCTCACGCCGTATTGACCCGCTTTAAGTGAATCTGCGGCCCATCAGCCACTTCCTAGCTCGGTCACGACGTTCATGTTCAACACACGCTTACTCCTCGTTCTCGGCCTGGCGCTCATGAGCCTGTTCAGCACCGTACAAGCCGATGAGGCTGCGTCGATCCGCTCGCCGGAGTGGGCCCAGCCGGTGGGTAACCAATACAACCTGCACCAGATGACACCCACGCTCTATCGCAGCGCATTGCCGGATGGACGTGCGCTGCCGTTATTGCAAAAACTCAAGATCGTTACGGTCATCAACTTCCTGCCAGAATCTGATACGCAGTGGCTCCAATCCTCTGATATCAAACAGGTGCAGTTGAGCTATCGAACCAACCACGTCGACGATGCCGACGTGCTGGCGGCAATCAGAGCGATTCAGGCAGCAGAGGCCGATGGCCCGGTGTTGATGCATTGCAAGCACGGCGCCGACCGCACCGGCCTGATGGCAGCGATGTATCGGGTGGTGATTCAAGGGTGGAGCAAGGAGGACGCGCTGAACGAAATGACCTTGGGCGGCTTTGGCAGCAGCAATGGTTTCAAGGATGGCGTTCGCTACATGATGAAAGCCGATGTCGACAAGTTGCGCACAGCTTTGGCGAATGGGGATTGCAGCACCAGCGCCTTTGCGTTGTGCTCAATGAAAGGCTGGATCAGCACAACGGGTAAGGAAGAAAAAAAATTGTAGGAGCGAGCTTGCTCGCGAAGAACGTTAACGATAACGCGCGTTTTCCTGGATAAACGCCGCGCTGTTGAGTTCTTCGCGAGCAAGCTCGCTCCTACAGTGAGTGCCGGCTTAGTCTTTTTTCAGCTTCGGGTTCGGGAAGAACTGCACTGCCTGCACCTTAGGATCGGCCGGCGCTTTCAACGCGGTGGTATTGACCCTAGTGCCCAATTCCTTGGGCACCGACAGGCCTTGATCATTCAGCGTATCGGTATACCCGCAGGCCACGCATTCGCGGTGCGGCACGCTGTCTTCGGTCCACATCTTCAACTTGTCCGGCTCGCTGCACGCCGGGCAGACCGCCCCGGCGATAAATTGCTTTTTGGTAATCACAGGCCCTTCACTCATGCTGCCGCGTCCTCACTCAAGCCGCTGTGGCGCAAGAGTGCGTCAATCGACGGCGCGCGTCCGCGGAAATCGACGAACAGCACCATCGGCGCCTGGGAGCCGCCACGGGCCAGGATGGCTTCACGGAAGGCACGCCCGGTCTGGGCGTTGAGCACGCCGTCTTCCTCAAACTTGGAGAACGCGTCCGCCGACAGCACTTCCGCCCATTTGTAGCTGTAGTAACCCGCCGCATAACCGCCGGCGAAGATGTGAGCGAAGCTGTTGGGGAAGCGGTTGTAGGCCGGTGGGCGCATGACCGAGACTTCATCGCGCACGCCTTCAAGTACCTGGGCCACGCTGCGACCATCGCCATGGGTGGCGTGCAGTTCAAAGTCGAACAGCGAGAACTCCAGCTGACGCACCATCATCAGGCCGGACTGGAAATTTTTCGCCGCGAGCATTTTTTCCAGCAGGTCCTGGGGCAGGGGCTCGCCGGTTTCGTAGTGGCCGGAGATCAGCGCCAGGCCTTCAGGCTCCCAGCACCAGTTCTCCATGAATTGGCTCGGCAGTTCCACCGCGTCCCACGCCACACCGTTGATACCGGATACGCCGGCGTGCTCCACGCGGGTGAGCAGGTGATGCAGGCCGTGGCCGAATTCGTGGAACAGGGTGGTGACTTCATCGTGGGTCAGCAGGGCAGGCTTGCCACTGTCGGCCGGGGTGAAGTTGCACACCAGGTTGGCCACGGGGCTTTGCAGCACGCCATCAAGGGTACGGCGGCGGTCACGGGCACCGTCCATCCAGGCTCCGCCACGCTTGTTGGCGCGGGCATACAGGTCGAAGAAGAAGCGTCCGACGTGCTCGCCGTTCTCCTTGATCTCGAACAAGCGCACATCCGGGTGCCAGGTGTCGAAGCCTTTAAGCTCAGCGATCTCGATGCCGTACAGGCGCTGCACAATGGCAAACAGGCCGCCCAGCACTTTGTCGATGGGGAAGTAGGCGCGCAGCGCTTCCTGGGACACGCTGTAGCGCTGCTCACGCAGTTTTTCGCCGTAGAAACCGCTGTCCCAGCTCTGCAGATCAGCGCAGCCTTGCTCGGCGGCGTAGGCCTTGAGTTGCTGCAGGTCCTGGGCGGCGAACGGCTTGCTGCGCTTGGCCAGGTCGCGCAGGAAGCTCAGCACCTGGTCGCTGGATTCGGCCATCTTGGTGGCCAGGCTCAGCTCGGAGAACGACGCATAACCCAACAATTGGGCCAGTTCCTGACGCAGGTCGAGGATCTGCTCCATCACCGGGCCGTTATCGTTCTGACCGGCATTCGGGCCCTGGTCCGACGCACGGGTGCAGTAGGCGGCGTACACCTCTTCACGCAGGGCACGGTCCTGGGCGTAGGTCATGACGGCGTAGTAGCTGGGGAATTCCAACGTGATCAGCCAGCCGTCGAGGCCCTTGGCCTGGGCGGCGGCAGCCATTTGCGCCTTGGCCGAATCGGTCAGGCCGGCAAGTGTCGCCTCATCAGTGACGTGCTTGGTCCAGGCCTGGGTGGCGTCCAGCAACTGGTTGGAGAATTTGCTGCCCAATTCGGACAGCTTGCTCTGCACCTCGGCGTAGCGTTTTTGCTGCTCCGGCGGCAAATCAATACCCGACAGGCGGAAGTCACGCAGGGAGTGTTCCAGAATGGTTTTTTGCGCCACATCGAAACCGGCAGCTTCCGGGCTGTTGGCCAGGGCTTCGAAGGCCTGGAACAGCTCACGGTTCTGGCCCATTTCGGTGGAGTAGGCGCTCAATGCCGGCAGGCACGCCTCGTAGGCTTCGCGCAGTTCGGCGCTGTTGCACACGGCATTGAGGTGGCTGACCGGGCTCCAGGCTGCGCCAAGGCGATCATTGAGTTCATCCATGGCCAGGACCAGGCCTGCCCACGTCGGATTTTTACCCTGGCTTTGCAGGATCTCTGCGATTGCCACGCGGTTGTCGGCGAGGATCTGTTCGATGGCCGGCTGCACGTGCTCGGCACGGATCGCCGAGAACGGCGGCAGGTCGTAGGACTGCAAAAGAGGGTTGTTCGCGCTCACGGTGGGCACCTTGGCTGAAGAAACATGTAGAACAAAGATGGGGCCATCTTAATTACAATCAACACCCACCGCAGCTATCAGCAGAAGAGAGAGAGGCTATCGTGACCCTTCGCACCTATCAGAACCACACGCCAACCCTCGGCGCCGGGGCGTTTGTCGATATTTCGGCGGTGGTGATCGGCGATGTCGAAATCGGCACTGACAGCTCGGTTTGGCCGCTGACAGTGATCCGCGGCGACATGCATCGCATCCGCATCGGTGCGCGCACCAGCGTGCAAGACGGCTGCGTGCTGCACATTACCCATGCGGGGCCGTTCAATCCGCAGGGTTACCCGTTGCTGATCGGCGACGATGTGACCATCGCCCACAAAGTCATGCTGCATGGCTGCACCGTGGGTAACCGCATCCTGATCGGCATGGGCAGTATCGTGATGGATGGCGCCGTGGTCGAAGACGACGTGATCATCGGCGCCGGCAGCCTGGTGCCGCCAGGCAAGAAACTCGACAGTGGTTTTTTGTATGTGGGCAGCCCGGTCAAACAGGTTCGCGCATTGACTGACAAAGAACGCGCCTTTTTCACCTACACCGCTGCGAACTACGTGAAGCTCAAAGACCTGCACCTGGCTGAAGGATTCGATCAATGACCCTGCATCACCCCACCGTCCTGTTCGACCTGGACGGCACCCTCACCGACCCACGCGAGGGCATTACCCGTTCGATCCAGTACGCCTTGGCCAAACTGGGCATTGATGAGCCCGACCTGACCAAACTCGAACGCTTCATCGGCCCGCCCTTGCTGCAGGCGTTCATGCAGTTTTACGCCTTCGACGAGGCCAAGGCATGGGAGGCGGTGAATTTCTACCGTGAGCGCTTCAAGGTCACCGGCCTGTACGAAAACCGCGTGTTCGACGGCGTCATGCCGTTATTGGAAGAGCTGAACAGCCAAGGGCGTCAGCTTTACGTAGCCACCTCCAAACCGTGGGAATTTGCCCGCGAGATTGCGCGGCATTTCGACTTTGCCAAGTACTTCAAGGTGATCTACGGCAGCGAACTGGACGGCACGCGTACCAACAAGGTCGAGTTGATCGCGCATTTGATGCGTGAGGAACGGCTGGACCCGGCCACCACCTTGATGATCGGTGATCGCAAGCATGACCTGATCGGCGCACGCAGTAATGGGCTGGATTCGGCCGCCGTGGGGTATGGGTTTGGTAGTTTTGAAGAGCTGAGTGCCGAGGCACCGACCTGGCATTTCGAGACGTTGGACCAGATGCATCAGGCGTTTTTGCAGCGTCCTTGAGACCGCTTTCGCAGGCAAGCCAGCTCCCACAGTTGACCGATTTTCAACATGAGGATGCGGTCAACTGTGGGAGCTGGCTTGCCTGCGATAAGGCCCTAACGGCCAACCCTCTCCAACTGCCTCAACGCCGCTTTACGCTGCTCCACCGGCAGCCCACCCAACTTCTCCACCGCCGCATAAAACCTCACCCAATCCCCGCCTTCCCGCGCAAACAACGCCGCAAACGCCGGCACCCATTGGTCATACAACCCAAACGGCAAAAGCCGCGCGTTATTCATCGGCTGGTTAATCCAGGCGTCATAACGCTTGTCACCACCCCATTGGCTATCACGCAGGTGCCGGTATTCACTACGCAACTGCTCGAATTGCGCCGCTTTGGCACGGCGCATCGCGTCCGCTGCCAACGGCTGCGCGTACAACGCCTCCAGGCGTCTACGGGTATCGAGAATCAGCCGGATAAATTGATCGCGTTGCTTCAACGCCGCATCGCCGACAGGCGCCAGGCCCCGCGCCGCACGCCATTGGCGCGTGCCCTCCTGCTCGACAAAACTGGCATAGGACTCGTTGAACTCGGTGTCATCCTTCACGTAGAAGCGCTGGTGGGCCAGCTCATGGAAAATCAGCGTGGCAAGGCGCTCATCGCCCCAGCTCATCATCGAGCTCATGATCGGATCGTTGAACCAGCCCAGGGTGGAGTAGGCCTCCACGCCGCCGATCGACACATCCATGCCCTGTTGCCGCAACAGCGCCGCCTCGCCCCGGGCCGCACCTTGGTTGTAGTAGCCGCGATAGGCGACGCAACCGGCGATGGGAAAGCAATGGTTCTGGGGTGACAGAGAAAATTCCTGCGTGGCGAAGACATTCCAGACCACATAGGGTCGGCCAATATCGGCATAGAGCCGGTAACTTTGATTGTCCGGCAGATGCAGGTGTTCACTGGCAAAGGTTCGAGCTTTCTGCGATTGAGCCAGATGCTCGCGCAGCAGTGGCGGGCGAGCAGGGTCGGCGATGACCTCGGCAACCGGCTCCCGGGCCCGCAACAGGTGCCACTGGCCACTCGCCAACTGGCTGTAATAACTGACACTGGAGCAGCCGCTGAGCAGCAAAACCATCAGTCCTGGAAGAAAACGTCTGATCATGCACTGACTGCTCCTGGGTGATGGGTTCGCCAGACTATCGCGCTTGCCGGGGATTTTTCCACGGCGTGGCGTGTTTATACTCAAGCCTCTTCTCGTGTTGAGTACTTGCCATGCGCCCGCTCTTGCTTCCCGTCGCCGCTGTATTCCTCAGCGCTTGCGCCTCGACCCCCATCCCCCCCGTGGACCCGCAGCAGGCCTGGGTCGATTTCAGCACGCCGACACCGGGTTCCAAGTTGGTGATGGCTCAGCGCCTGGACGGGAAAAACCTCGACGACGGGCGCTTTTTTCAAATGCCTCCCGGCCCTCACGAGCTGATGGTGCGCTTTGACTTTGAAGTGCCCGCTGGCGGCGGCCTGGGTGGCCTCAGCCAGATGATGTATCGCACCTGCTTCATGACGCTGCAGTACGACCACTTTCAGGCCGGCCAGCGCTATGTGCTGGAAGGGCGCTCACTGGCGTTCACGCCCAACATCCGGCTGTACGACTCAACCCGCCAGCTATTGGCCGAAGAGCGCAGCGTGAACTGCATCTGAGTCAGTCGTTGTTCTTTTGATAGATGATGCGCTTGGTGCCGTTTTCGCATGAGCCGACAATCATGGCTTCGTCATGGTTCTTGGCTTCTTCGGCGGTGATGATTTCCAGGGTGTAGGACGGAATCGCCTTGGCCTGGATCTTCACTTCGATTTCTTTCCTGAGCTCTTCACAATCTTTTGGCGCGGCCACGGCCGAAGTGGCCAATACACCGCAGATGATTGCCAAGGCAAAACGTTTCATGTGTGGAGCTCCCTGAATGCGCTGCGCACGAGTGTGCGCCTAGGCTGCATGGGCTATTCGACCACATTTTACAAACACGAGTTCTGATTTTACGCAGGACTAAAAATGTGGGAGCGGGCTCGCTCGCGAATACGGAGTATCAGTCACCGAAGATATCGGCTGATCCACCGCATTCGCGAGCAAGCCCGCTCCCACATAAGATACCTGCTGTGTCAGTTGACCAGCGTGGCATCCAAGGTGATGGTTGCATTCAGTACCTTGGAGACCGGGCACCCTTCCTTGGCTTTTTTGCTCAGTTCATCGAACTGTGCCTGGCTCGCGCCTGGGATTTTGGCTTTCAGGATCAGATGCACTGCTGTAATCGCAAAGCCGCCCTCGACCTGGTCCAGAGTCACTTCGGCCTGGGTGTCGATGCTTTCAGCCTTGAGCCCGGCGTCGCCGAGAATCATGGAAAACGCCATGGAGAAACAGCCGGCGTGAGCCGCGCCGATCAATTCTTCAGGGTTGGTACCCTTGCCGCCCTCGAAGCGGGCCTTGAAGCCGTAGGGCGCTTCGCGCAGCACGCCGGTTTCGGTGGAAATGGAGCCCAGGCCAGTCTTCAGGTCGCCTTCCCAATGCGCGGATGCCTTTTTAACGATACTCATAGCTTTCTCCTCGAACGGTGGTTTTGCGTCGGTAAGGGTTCTGAGGATAGACGTCAAAACAAAGTTCATTCGTAAGAGAAACCTAGCAATCTAGTAGGAAATTTCAGAGCTACCTATTGAATCTCGGGTATATGCCCTCATTGCATAGAGCATGCACATGAAGCGGCAGGTTTTGGTTCGTCTAGAAAGCCTGCGCCCCCATTGGAGAAGCAGGCTTATGAAATCGCTGTCCGACGTAAAGTTCTCGACCCTCGACCTGGTGCCCGTACGCGCCAACGGCAGCCCGGCGCAGTCGCTGCGCAATTCCCTGGACCTGGCCCAGCATGTGGAGAAGTTCGGCTACCACCGTTTCTGGGTAGCTGAGCACCACAATATGGACGGCATCGCCAGTTCGGCCACCTCGGTACTGCTCGGTTACCTGGCAGGCGGCACCTCGACCATTCGCGTGGGGTCTGGCGGGGTGATGTTGCCAAACCACGCGCCACTGGTGATCGCCGAGCAGTTCGGTACGCTGGAAAGCCTCTACCCCGGTCGTATTGACCTGGGCCTGGGGCGCGCGCCCGGTTCCGACCAGATGACCGCCCGCGCCCTGCGCCGTGAACGCTCCGGCAGTGCCGATGACTTCCCCGAAGATGTGGCCGAGCTGATGGCCTACCTCGGCCCGCGTACGCCCGACCAACGGGTTATCGCGGTACCGGGCACCGGCACCAATGTGCCGGTGTGGCTGCTGGGTTCAAGCCTGTTCAGCGCACAATTGGCCGGTGAGCGTGGCTTGCCTTACGCCTTCGCCTCCCATTTCGCACCGCGCTTGATGCATGAGGCAATTCGCGTGTATCGCAATCACTTCAAGCCTTCAGCCGTACTGGACAAGCCCTACGTGATGCTCGGCATTCCGCTGGTGGCGGCCGACACCGATGAGCAGGCCGATTACCTGGCCACCTCGGTGTACCAGCGTATTCTCGCGTTGATGCGCGGCCAGAGCCTGGTGCAGCGCCCTCCAGTAAAAACCATGGACGGCCTGTGGTTGCCCCATGAAAAAGATGCGGTCGGTAGCTTCCTCGGCTTGGCCATGGTGGGCAGCCCGGCGAAGATTCGCGGCAAGTTGGAGGTGTTGATCGAGCAGACCGGTGCCGATGAGCTGATTTTTACCAGTGACCTGTATGAGCACGCCGACCGGATTCATTCCTACGAGCTGCTTGCACAAGTAATGAAGGGCTGAATGGTCAAACGATATACCTGTGGCGAGGGAGCTTGCTCCCGCTGGAGTGCGCAGCGCTCCCATTTTTTTGGGGCCGCTACGCAGCCCAGCGGGAGC
>NZ_BCBO01000104.1:0-8273 GCF_001320835.1 Pseudomonas sp. NBRC 111138
GAGGGAGCTTGCTCCCGCTGGAGTGCGCAGCGCTCCCATTTTTTTGGGGCCGCTACGCAGCCCAGCGGGAGCAAGCTCCCTCGCCACAGGTGCGTCGCTTATACAGCACGGGGTTAGCCGCGCTTGTAGGCAATTTCCTTGGTGCCACCTTCGCAGGTGCCAACTACTTTCTGGTCACTTGGCGTAGCACCTTTGTCCACCACTTCCAGCGAATACCCCGAAGCGCCGTTGGCGTCGATTTTCGCTGCGATTTCGCTTTTCAGTTCTTCACAAGGCTTGCCCGCCGCCATAGCGGTACCCGCAATGCTCAACAACCCAACCGCTAACAGAAACTTCTTCATCCGTTACTTTCCTTGCGCTGATCAAAAAGAGCGTGCCGACGCTCATCGCGTCGGCACCCGTTGTTTGTAGCGCAGGTTATGGCAATCGGCCAGCGGGCAAAGTTCAACTCTGCCGATCAACTACTGGCAATGCGGAATCCCACTTTGAGCGTGACCTGGAAGTGCGCAGCCTTGCCATCCTTGATGTGACCACGGGTTTCGGTCACCTCAAACCACTCCAGATGCTTGATGCTTTTGTTGGCTTCAGCCAGGGCATTGTTGATCGCGTCTTCGATGCTGGTGGTGGAAGAGCCAACCAGTTCGACTTTCTTGTACGTGTGATGATCACTCATGGCGTTTCTCCTTTAGGTCGTCAATCAAGACTAGCAGCGAATGTGCGTACTGCTTCAGGCGACCGTTGGGAGGCGAAAGTTCAGAATTACTGCACTTTCTGAAAGCGGCGCAGTCGGTATCTACACACGCCACTCAATCACTTCAGGAGATGTCCACATGGCCAACACTTCTTTACGCAAAGCGTCGCTGGAAAGCATGGAAGCCGAGATTTCGAGCCTGCTCAAATCGCTGGAGAGCCTCAAGGACGACGCGTCCGATGAGTCGCGCAAAACGCTGAAGGCCTTGAAAAGCAATGCCGAGAACGCCCTCAAGCACTCTCGCCACCTGATCAGCGACGCCTACGAAGAAAGCAAAGTCAAAATCCGCGAAACCAGCGCTGCCACCCGTGACTACGCACAAGAGCACCCCTGGACGACCGCCGGTGTCGCCGTTGGCGCGCTGGGCCTGCTGGCGGCTTATCTGCTGTGCAAACGCGGTGACTGATTGACCGGTTACATCGGTTGACGCAACAGCTCAGCCTTGAGCCATTGCGCCAACTGCCGGGCGCGCCCGTCTGCGGCGCGCTTGGGTAGCCACAACGCCAGGTGCGCCGGGGTTTTACTGAACCCCCAAGGCGCCACCAGGCGACCCGCTCGCAGGTCCTCTGCCACCAGCGGTTCTGGCGCAATTGCCACGCCCAAGCCGGCAACCGCCGCTTCCAGCAGATAATACAAATGCTCAAACCCCTGGCCGAGTTTCAGCGCGCCGGGCTCTAGGCCGTGTTGCCGTGCCCAACTGGGCCAGGCTTGCGGACGTGAGGTGGTGTGAAGCAAGGGTTGCTCCAGCAGATCCGACGCTGGGGCCTGACGCAGTTGTTCAAAACCGGCGAAGCGGGGGCTCAAGACCGGGCCGATGCGCTCGCTGGCCAGCTCATACACCTGCATATCCGCCGGCCACGGCGGCTCAGCGAATACCAGCAAGGCATCCAGCCCCGGGCGGCGCGGGTCCAGATCGCCTTCGCCTGCCGACAGGTGCAAGCGTAAATCCGGCAAGTCAGCATTCAACCGCCCCAGCCGAGGGATAAACCAACGCGCCAGCAAACTGCCTGAACAACCAAGAACGAAGGGCGCGTCAGCGCCGCGTTGGGTGAGTTCGGCGCACACGTCGCGCAACCGCTCGAAAGCCTCGCTGCTGGCATCTCGTAGCCTGACGCCAGCATCTGTGAGTTTAAGGCCGCGCCCATCCTTGATGAACAGGCTCACGCCCAAGTGCTCCTCCAGCACTTTCAACTGGCGGCTGACCGCGCCATGGGTCACGTGCAATAGCTCCGCAGCCTGGCTGACGCTGTTAAGGCGAGCGGTGGCTTCAAAAGCGCGCAGGGCATTGAGGGGAGGGAGGTCGCGGCTCATCTGTGAGTTTTCCTGACAGGTTGCGGCGATCTTATCGGTTTTCAGGCCAAGGCGTCACGAGTAGAGTGACCGTCATTGCCTTTAAACACATTTTTCCTGGAGCGTCCCATGACTCAGTCCCAGACCGATCTACGCAACGGCCCTGACGCCAACGGCCTGTTTGGTGCGTTCGGCGGCCGCTACGTCGCTGAAACCCTGATGCCGTTGATTCTCGACCTGGCCCGTGAATACGAAGCGGCGAAGGTAGATCCGGCGTTTAACGAAGAATTGGCCTACTTTCAGCGCGATTATGTCGGGCGCCCAAGCCCGCTGTATTTTGCCGAACGCCTGACCGAGTTCTGCGGCGGCGCCAAGATCTACCTCAAGCGCGAAGAGCTCAACCACACCGGCGCGCACAAGATCAACAACTGCATCGGCCAGATCCTGCTGGCCAGGCGCATGGGCAAGAAACGCATCATCGCCGAAACCGGCGCCGGCATGCACGGCGTGGCCACCGCAACCGTGGCGGCGCGCTTTGGCCTGCAATGCGTGATCTACATGGGCACCACCGACATCGAGCGCCAGCAGGCCAACGTGTTCCGCATGAAGCTGCTGGGCGCCGAGGTCATCCCCGTGGTCGCCGGCACCGGCACCCTCAAAGACGCCATGAACGAAGCCCTGCGCGACTGGGTAACCAATGTCGACAGCACCTTCTACCTGATCGGTACCGTGGCCGGACCACACCCATACCCGGCGATGGTGCGCGACTTCCAGGCCGTGATCGGCAAGGAAACCCGCAGCCAGCTGCAGGCCCAGGAAGGCCGCCTGCCGGACAGCCTGGTGGCGTGCATCGGCGGCGGTTCCAACGCCATGGGCCTGTTCCACCCATTCCTGGATGACACCAGCGTCGAGATCATCGGTGTTGAAGCCGCAGGCCATGGCATCGAAACCGGCAAGCACGCTGCCAGCCTCAACGGCGGCGTACCGGGCGTGCTGCACGGCAACCGCACCTTCCTGGTGCAGGACGACGACGGCCAGATCATCGACGCCCACTCGATTTCCGCAGGCCTGGACTACCCCGGCATCGGCCCGGAACACGCGTGGTTGCATGACATCGGCCGCGTCCAGTACACCTCGGTAACGGACGACGAAGCCCTGCAAGCCTTCCACAAATGCTGCCGCCTGGAAGGGATCATTCCGGCACTGGAAAGCGCCCACGCCCTGGCTGAAGTATTCAAGCGCGCGCCAAACTTGCCCAAGGATCACCTGATGGTGGTCAACCTCTCGGGCCGTGGCGACAAAGACATGCAGACCGTGATGCACCATATGGAACAGTCCAAGCAGGAGAAACACTGATGAGCCGCCTGCAAACCCGCTTTGCGCAACTCAAGGAACAAAATCGCGCCGCCCTGGTGACCTTCGTCACCGCTGGCGACCCCGGCTATGACACCTCGCTGGCGATCCTCAAGGGCTTGCCGGCCGCCGGCGCCGACGTGATCGAGCTGGGCATGCCCTTCACCGACCCGATGGCCGATGGCCCGGCCATCCAGCTGGCCAATATCCGCGCACTGGCCGCCAAGCAGAACCTGTTGAAAACCCTGCAGATGGTTCGCGAGTTCCGCCAGGACAACGACGACACGCCGCTGGTGTTGATGGGCTATTTCAACCCGATCCACAAATACGGCGTGTCGCAGTTCATTGCCGATGCCAAGGCAGCGGGCGTCGACGGCCTGATCGTGGTGGACATGCCCCCCGAGCATAACGGCGAGCTGTGCGACCCGGCCCAGGCCGCAGGTATCGACTTTATCCGCCTGACCACGCCGACTACCGATGACGTGCGCCTGCCTACTGTGCTCAATGGCAGCTCCGGGTTTGTGTATTACGTGTCGGTCGCCGGTGTCACCGGGGCGGGTGCCGCCACCCTGGAACACGTCGAAGAAGCCGTGGCCCGCCTGCGCCGCCATACCGACCTGCCGATCAGCATCGGCTTTGGTATCCGCACACCCGACCAGGCAGCGGCCATCGCACGCTTGGCGGACGGGGTGGTAGTGGGTTCGGCGCTGATCGATCACATCGCCACGGCCAAGAACGATCAGCAAGCCATTGATGGCGTGCTGACCCTGTGCGCAGCGCTGTCGGAAGGTGTGCGCAACGCACGCAAGTAAGTTGCACGGCGCAACGACCGCAGCTTATACGCTAGGCTTCAAAGGAGGTGGGCATGTCGCCCACCTCCTTTTTTAATGCACTTCGTGCCCTTTGCCGTCTAACCACCTTCGCAAGCCCCGTAGTCCTTGCCCCTCGGTCGTTAAGTTAGCCGCATCAGAAGTCATTCTTGGCTCTTAGGAGTACATCATGGCATTTGATCTCGTCACCGTTTCAGACCGTCGTCACTCAACCCTGCAAAAGGGTTTCAATCTGCGCTGGCCCTTGGGCAATGTGCAGGGCCAGTCTTCGCCCAATGGCGCCAACCTGATTTACCTTTGCCGCAGCCCGCAAGACATCATGGACGCCGCCGCCCAGGCATTGGCCCTGCCCAATGGACGCATCACCGTACGCAGCGGCGGTCATTGCTACGAAGGGTTTGTCGCCAACAAGATGCCCGACAGCCCGAATGAGGTGCTGTCGATCCTGGATATCAGCGCGCTGAACCGAGTGATCTACGATGCCAACGGCCAGATCGGTTCCGAGCTGAACCCCACGCAGCCCTTTCGCTACCGCTTTCGCCTGGAGGCCGGCGGCCAGAACTGGGACGCCTATGGCGCTTTGTACAAGCTGGCCAACAAAACCTTGCCCGGCGGCTCATGCTATAGCGTGGGCCTGGGCGGACACATTTGCGGTGGCGGCTATGGGCTGCTGTCTCGCAAGTATGGACTGGTGTGTGACTGGCTCAGCGGGGTCGATATCCTGGTGCCTGACAGCCAAGGCAAAGGGCTAGAACCGCGCCATGTCAGCAGGGACAGCACCCAAGAGGACGAATTGGACCTGTTCGCCGCGTGCTGCGGTGCGGGGGGTGGTCAATTCGGCATTATCACCAGCTATTACTTCAAGGACCTGCCACCGGCCCCCAAAGAAGTACTGTGGCTGGTGTTGGAATGGGATTGGTCAGTACTGACCCAGGATGCACTTAACAACCTGCTGGTGGCTTACCAGCGATGGTTCGCCAGTCATCAGAGCAACCCGGACACCTGGGGTCTGGCGACCAAACTGGAAATGCGCCACGAGCACACAGGCAATATCACCTTGGGCATCCATTATGTGGACAAGGAGGGTGAGCTGAACGACCGTGCGCCCTTCGATGATTTTGTCGACAAGATGCTCACGGCCATCGGCTTACCTGCCACCGAGTCGCTGGTGCCGTTTCATGTGGTCCATTTGCCGCCCGGCACAGCCGGCGGGCGCCCCATCGACTCAGTCTCATCCGCCCAGGCTGCGGCGCGGCGCCTGGACTGGCTGGTGTGCCAGCAAACATTGAATGGTTCGGGAGACAATCAGCGTGGGCGCTATAAATCGGCCTATCAGAAAGGTGAGTTCAGCCCCCAAGTGCTACAGGCCATCTGGACTACCCTGACCTGGCCGGACCCTGACAACCACCTGACACAAAGCCTGATCCAGATTCAGTCCTTCGGCGGCCAGATCAACGCCGCCAGCGCGCCCGTACGCAAGGAGTCGTCGGCCGCCCAGCGTTCGTCCCTCCTCAAGTGGCAACCCCAGTGTTACTGGCACGGCGACAGCGCGGCCGCGGATCAAGCCCATGCCGACTGGATCCGAGGGCTGTACGTCAATGCGTTTGCCGATGCGCAAGGCGTACCGCTCAACAATGCGTTCGAAGGCTGCTACATCAATTACCCCGACCTCGACATGACCTACACAGGCGGTAATCCGGCCAACGGCAAAAACCCCCAGTGGTACAAAATCTTCTTTCCCGATCTGATGATCGAAAGCCGCTTGCGCCGTACCAAGCAGCGCTGGGACCCGCACAATATATTTCGCAACGAGATGTCGGTGCCGTAGAACGAAAAAAGGGCGACCCGAAGGTCGCCCTTTTTACAGCTCGATCCGCTCGACTTTGCCGACCAGCAATATGTAGGAAAGCGCGCCGAGCAGCGCCAGGACCGCAATGTAGGTAATGGCCGGCGCAAATGACGAGCCACTGGCCAGAAAGCCAATCACGATAGGCGTGGCAATTGCCGCCAGGTTGCCGATGAAGTTGAACACCCCGCCGGTCAGCCCCAACAGACGGGCAGGCGCCAAGGTCGACACCAGCGACCAGGTGATCGACGCCAGGCCATTGCCGAAAAACGCCACCGCCAGAAACGCGATGACCCACCCCGTCGAGTCCACATAGTTGGCCCCGATGATCGCCGTGGAAATCAGCAGCCCACTGATGATCGGCAACTTGCGCGCAAAGCCCACCGATGCCCCACGGCGAATCAGCCAATCGGAAAACACCCCAGAACACAGCACGCCCACAAACGCGGCCAGGAACGGCAAGGAGGCCAGCAAGCCAGACTGGATAAAGTCCATGCCGCGATATTTCACCAGGTACGTCGGGAACCAGGTCAGGAAGAACCACAGCGTGGAGTTCAGGCAAAACTGGCCCAGGTAGATGCCCCACAGCTTGCGTTTGCTCAGCACGATGCCGAGGTCGGTCCAGCTGAAGGGTGCCTTGACGGTTTTAGCCTGCATGTCCACCAGCCCGCCACCGTCGCGGATCAGTTGGATTTCGGCTTCGTTGGCGCCTTTGAAATCTTTGGGCTCGCGGTACACCGCGTACCAGATCGCGGCCCACAGGATGCCGACGCCACCGGTCACCACAAACACCATGTGCCAGCCGTACTGGTGCTGCAGCCACGCCAGTACCGGAGTGAGGAACGCCAGGCCGACGAATTGCCCGGAGGTATAGACGCCGATAGCCGTGGCGCGCTCGCGCTCGGGAAACCAGGTGGTGACCACACGGCTGTTGATGGGATAGGCCGGCGCCTCCAACGCGCCCACGGCCATGCGCAGCACGAACAGCGCGATAAAGCTGGCGGCGAAACCGAGCATCACGGTGGCAATCGACCACAGCAGCAGGGCGGCCGTGTAGAGAATGCGCGGCGGCACCCGGTCTACCAGCCAGCCACCCGGGATTTGCATGGCGGCGTAGGTCCAGCCGAAGGCAGAAAAAATCAGCCCGACTTGCACCGGATCGATCCCCAGCTCGCTGGTCAGCGCGGGCGCAGCAATCGACAGGTTGCTACGGTCGAGGTAGTTGATGACCACGGTGATGAACAGCAGCACCATGATGAAAAAGCGCTTTCTGCTAGGCGTGACTAAAGAAGCCTGCCCGGTGAGGGATTCAGGGTGCATGGGGGTGCCTCTTTTTATATTTGTTGAGGAAGGAACGCGCTCAATGTGGGAACTGGCTTGCCTGCTCCCACATTTTTTTGCGCGTTTCAATCAGGTGGAAATCACCACTCGGCAAAACTGCCATCGGCATGGCGCCAGATCGGATTGCGCCAGCGATGGCCGATGGCCGCGCGCTCAACCACATACTCCTCGTTGATCTCAATGCCCAGACCTGGGCCGTTGGGGATTTTCACAAAGCCCTGGTCATAGTCGAACACGCCCGGATCTCGCACGTAGTCGAGCAGATCGTTGCTTTCATTGTAGTGAATGCCCAGGCTCTGCTCCTGGATAAACGCGTTGTAGCAAACCGCATCCAGTTGCAGGCATGCCGCCAAGGCAATCGGGCCCAGCGGGCAGTGCAGGGCCAAAGCCACGTCATAGGCTTCGGCCATGTTGGCGATCTTGCGGGTTTCGGTGATACCACCCGCGTGGGAGGCGTCCGGCTGGATGATGTCGACGTAGCCTTCGCTGAGTACCCGCTTGAAATCCCAGCGCGAGAACAGGCGCTCGCCCAGGGCGATCGGCGTACTGGTCAGCGGTGCCAGTTCTTTCAGCGCCTCGTAGTTTTCGCTGAGCACCGGCTCTTCAATGAACATCAGTTTGTACGGGTCGAGCTCTTTCATCAGCACCTTGGCCATCGGCTTGTGCAC
Organism: Pseudomonas sp. NBRC 111138; assembly: GCF_001320835.1. Classification (NCBI taxonomy): domain Bacteria; kingdom Pseudomonadati; phylum Pseudomonadota; class Gammaproteobacteria; order Pseudomonadales; family Pseudomonadaceae; genus Pseudomonas; species Pseudomonas sp. NBRC 111138. The sequence goes on from NZ_BCBO01000104.1 coordinate 8,080, forward strand.
GCGGCCATGGAAGTCGACGCCGATACCCACGTTAGGGCCGACCGCATCGCGCACGGCAGCGACGTTGGCCAGGGCCAGGTCGACTTTTTCGAAGCTGTCGACAAACTGCAATTCTTCGGTGCCATTCATTTTCACGGCTGTGAAGCCACGGGCCACCGCCTCTTTGGCGGCACGGGCAGTATCGGCGGGGCGGG